>CAZKNW010000020.1:0-18474 GCA_964554035.1 uncultured Verrucomicrobiota bacterium | reverse complement strand
CGCCACCACCGTGTCCTCAAAGACGATGTCGATCCGGTCGCGCTTGCTGCGGTCGTCAGGGACCTTGCGTCCGAGAGAGACGGTCAGGCCTTCCGTGGGCCCGAGATCCTCATCCCTGTCGTGGTAAAAGTGGAAACACATCAGGTTGGGATCGGTCAGCAGGTCCTCAATGAAGGGCAGGTGCTCCTTTCCCGCCTTTTCGGCAATCAGGGAGAGAAACCTGTGTGCCTCTTCGATCTGCTCATGATCCTGGGTCGGGAGGACCTTGTGGGTGTGAAAGGTGTTCACGCCATATTTGTTCCAGGCGCGGGACCATCCCATCCCCCGTCCCTGGCGCATCTTCTCAAGGAGGTTCATCAGGATGACAAGGAGCTTGGGCGGAGCCTTTTCATTGCTGATCTCCCTGACGAGGGACTGTGGAGTTGGAAACTGGGATTCCAGTGTTTCAAGGCTGGGTTCGAGGGTCGGGTTCATGGCAGTGGATAGGTTATCGGCACTGGAAGGGTTTTCATGAAATGGGGCTACTCCAGCCAGATGCGGACGTTTCGGCCTTCTTCCTCGATCTCGAAGAGATTGCCTGGTTCGAAATCGTTGGCAACCGACCGGCTGGCGATGGCGGCGAGGTCAATATCCCTCTTTGCCAGTCTTTCCTTGAGTTCAAGGGGCACGAGACTGTCGAGATTGGCGGCCGCCTGGGCACCAAAGGTGAGATCCACCTTGGTCTCCCCGTGATCGCTGACGAGGATGTGAAGAATTTCGGAGTTCATTGCTGGAGTCTGGGTGTGGGTTGGGGATTCGGGTGTGGGCTGCACAGGCTGGGTCCGGGCGATCTCCTCCTCAAGGAGGGTGCGCCAGTCTGCGGAGGCCTGGAGTGCGCTTAGGTGCTGGACCAGTCCGGCCCAGGCGCGAAGGAACCACATGACATCGGCGGGAGCGGCAAAGCGGAAGTTCATCCGCCATGGCCCCAAGGTGTCCTTGATCCTCCTGTTGTATCCCTCGGTGTCGAAGCGGCCATGCGACTTGAGGAAAGGCTCAAAGATGGCACTGATCGTCTTGGGAAGCCTGTCACGCATGGGTTGCAGCAGGGCCCAGTTGAAGCCCATGGACTTCAAGGTCTGGAAGCAGGTCTCGGGGTTCCCGTTTCCTTCAAGCGCCTGGATTGCGAGCGCCTTGAAGCCATTGCTGAACTCCGGTTTCAAGTTGCTGACACAGCCAAAATCGAGAAGACCAATGACCGGGCGTCCATCCTTTCCCAGTCGGCACCTGAGGTTGCCTGCATGGGGATCGGCATGGAGGCGCCGCCAGTCCATCACCTGCCTGAGGAAGAAACGGGTCAGGTCTGTTGCCGCCATCGTTCGCTGCCAGTTGTTCCATGTCTGCATGACCGCAGGCGCGGCGCCTTCCAGCCAGGTCATGGTCAGGACCCCGTCCCCGCACATCTCTGGCAACGGTTCTGGGGCCCTCAGGCAGGGGAGTTCCTCAAGCCATGGCTTGAAGGCATTCAGTTGTTCCGCCTCGTTCCTGAAATTCAGTTCCTGCCGGATCATGCCTTCAAGGGTTGTCCTGAAGGCGGCCGCATCAAATTCCTTCTTCAGGCCTCCGATGGGGGCGGCCAGCAAACCCAGGGAAGCCAGGTCCGTTTCAATGTGATCCTCGATTCCCCTGTGACGGATCTTGATCGCGATATCGCGACCGTTCCGAAGCCTTGCGCGATGGACGGTGGCGATCGATGCGCCGATTCCACGGGGTGAAATGGATTCAATCCCGTCCCATGCATCCCCGGGCAGTTGTCTCCTGAGGTGGGCCTGAAGCTTCCTTGCAGGGATCAGGCAGCTACGTTCGGTCAACTCGGAGAAGTTCTTTTCGGGCATTGTGATTTCCCGAAGTGAAAGGATCTGGGCGATCTTCTGGGGGAGGCCATGGAGTGCTCCCAGTCGCTGGATCATGGACTGGCGCTGCCGCTTTTGAAGCCATTCCCAGCGCCCCAGGCATCGACTGCCAACCGTATGGGTGGCAATCCACCCCAGGGAACCCCATCTGGAAAGCATGGTGGCCATGGGTCAGTTCAATCCAGCCAGTTCCGCCATGGCGAGGGCGGCGGATACCGGTGCGGATTCGTTGAGTCGATTGTGGGCGGCTGCCAGACGAAGTTGTCTGGCATGGGGCATGAGTGCTCCGCTCAGGGAGTTGAAAAGGATTCGCTCCGCCTCGATGGCGGAGATCCCGAGGCTCAGTGAAAGGCCCGCGGCATTCTGGGAGCTGGTCAGGCGTGCCTGTTCGTAGATCTTCCTGATGAAATCCTCAATCGGGCGATTGGCCTGTCTGGTGGTCCATCGGTCCAGTTCGCTCCAGACAATCTCCTCTGCCTTGGGAAGTGCCTGGCGTCTCCTTTCGAGGACCTCGGATTGTCGGCTGCGGATCTGGTCGATGTTCCAGACAGGAAACCCGTCGCAGGATTCGATGTTCCTGGGTACGCCTGCATCCACGAGGAGCGGGCATTCCCGATCACTGAAAAGGCTTCTCAAGGTCTCTGCTGAAAGGAGGATCTTGGGACAGGAGGTGGTCGTGATGACGACGTCGGCACGGATGAGTTGCTCCTTCAGCCGGGACCATTCGAGGGCCAGTCCCATGACCTGTCGTGCGAGTGCGGCGGCTCGATCAAAGGTCCTGTTCACAAACACGAGGTTGGCCTGCAGCCTTTGGTTGAGGTGCATGGCGGTGTTGTGGGCGGTCTCTCCTGCACCGAGAATGAGGACCCTTGGGTGGGTGATCTCCGGAATCCGCGATCCCACCAGTTCCGCGATGGCCGACCCGATGCTCGCGGACCCTTCCCCGATGGCGGTTTCGCTTCGGATGCGCTTGCCGGCGCGGATGGCGGCCTGGCCGAGGCCGGTGAGGTGATCTCCGATGGTTCCGAGGTCACCTCCAAACTGGATCATCTGCTTCAGTTGTCCGAGGATCTGGCTGTCCCCGAGAATGGCGGACTCCAATCCCCCGGCGACACGGAAAAGGTGGTGGACTGCATGGGAATCCTGAAGGTGGAAAGAGTGATGGCTGTCGCTAAGGAGAGGAGCATCCGGACGCAGGGGCTTGAGGTGCTTGACCCAGGGAGTGACAAGGTCCAGTTGGGGATCTCCGGCCAGGTAGAACTCGGTCCGGTTGCAGGTCGAGAGGACCATGGATTCGAATTCGCCGACTTCCTGGACCACACTCTGGTGGAGGTGGAGGCTTTCCTGGTGGTTCAGGACGAGCGATTCCCTGACTTCAACAGGTGCATCCTGGAAACGGACGCCCAGCAGGTGAAGTTTCGGTTGGCTGGAGGGCATGCGCTCGAGGGGCTAGAACGTGAATCCATTGAAGCTCCCGCCCCAACGGTCCAACGCGTTCAGAAGCCATGCTTCCAAAACATTCCTTTTTCGGGTCTTTTTCATCTTCACTGGTATGGAAACGAGGGTCAGGCATGATCCTCCGTGCGTTTCTTCCGACCCCATCCATGGAGCCGGACCAACGGACCCCATCTGGTCCGACAGAGAAGAGATCTGCAAATCAATGCGAAGACTTGAGGAGGGGAGGGGGCATTCCCTGGAAACCCCAATCCCCCGGGAAGCCCGAGGTCGCTGAAGTGGGTCCCCTTGGCAAGAGGTCCCTAACTTGATGGTAGGGACGCATCGCCGTAGGCGTCCCATTTCAAATCGTTGCTTTCCTACGAATCGTCGTTTGAAGCGTTGAGACTGGCCAGTCTCCTTCTCAGTGACTCGATCTCGGATTCGATTCTGCCGAGTCCTTCCTGGATCTCCTCGTGGTGGCGTTCCTCTTCTTCTTCGGCATGCTCGAGGTGGAGTTTGTGGCGGAGTTGTTCCGCCTGGGCTTCGGTCAGGCTGGTCAGGACGATACCGATGAACAGGTTGATCATGACCATGGCGCCCACGATGACGAAGGTGACGAAGTACAGGATACCCCAGACTCCGAAGGCATGCGGTTCCGGGCCGACGGGAATGGGGCCTTGGGCGGCATAGACGTCCGACCCATGAAAGGCCGTGTACATGACGTCGGTCCAGTCCTCCAGGGTCACCACGCGAAACAGGGTGGTGAGTGCGAGAAACAGGTTCTCGAAATGCCCGGGATCATTTCCCCGGAAAAGAAAGACGCCCATCACCGCGTAGATGTAGAAGAACAGTCCCAGCAGGACGGTGACGTAGAACATGGATGGGATGCTCTTGATGATGGCCATGACCAGTACCTGCAGGCGCGGTACCACTGTAACCAGTCGTAGCACCCTGAGAATGCGGGCGAGACGCAGCACGGCGGCGTATTGGGCATCGAGCGGGAGAAAGCAGATCACCACGATCGAGAAGTCGAAGCAGTTCCAACCGCTCTTGAAGTAGTTCCATGGCTTTTTGCCTTCCGCGACGATCTTGATCACGGCTTCCCCGACAAAGATCCACAGGATGGAGACGTCGAAGAAGTGAAGCAGGCCGTGGTGTCGTTCGACCAGATCAGGCGAGGTTTCGAGGCCGACGATGAGGCCTGCCAGAAGAATGATTCCAATGATGAATCCTTCGAATCGACGGTCCTCCCGAATCTTTTTGCAAAGTTCTACCATAGTGTTCTCCAAGGGGATCTGTATGGGATTGTGCGAATGATGGGTGCGGAATCAATCCTGAATCGGTTGAGATTAAGAGAATGAGCATCTATAAACCGCGCCCGCGTATGAGTGAGAATCAAGATCAGGGAAAAGCCTCGGACTGGGTTCCGGAAGGGGCATCGGGTAGTGGAGGCGTCGACAAGAGCCTCCTGACCAATCTCGTTTCGGCGGTGTTCATCGGGATCGGACTCTTCCTGGATGAGCCCTACCGTGAGCCGGTCCTGAATGTGGGCCTGTTTGCCCTTTCAGGGGCACTGACCAACTGGCTTGCAATCCACATGCTCTTCGAGAAGGTCCCCGGTTTTTATGGATCAGGAGTGATTCCGGCCCGCTTCGAGGATTTCAAGGAAGGCATCCATCAGTTGATCATGAGACAGTTCTTCACCATCGAGAACATCCGTCGTTTCTTTGAAGGGGAAGGCAATGGAAATGGGAAGGGAGCGGGAGGTGTGGATCTGGCACCGTTGATTGATACGGTGGATCTCGATCCTGCCTTTGAGGCGCTCAAGACAGCTGTCATGGAGTCCCAGTTCGGAGGCATGCTTTCCATGTTTGGAGGCGTGTCCGCCCTGGAGCCCCTCAAGCCCAAGTTTGCCGACAAGATGAGGGCCGCAGTGAAGGACATCACCGGCACGGAGGAGTTCCAGCACAAGCTTCAGGACCTGTTGACCGGAGGCGGCGGCGGTGATGACCATCACTCGGAGTTGCTGGATCGCGTCGATGTCATCGTGGAGAAGCGGCTCAACGAACTGACCCCCCAGATGGTGAAGGACATCATCCAGCAGATGATTCGCGAACACCTCGGCTGGCTGGTGGTCTGGGGAGGTGTCTGTGGCGGGCTGATCGGGCTGCTGGCGGGGTTCCTGCGGTAAGCCGGTCCTGAGGCCGGCGAAGCCTATGCCGCCTCAGATCTGGTAGATGGACTCGGATGTGCGGTGGCATGCCCAGCGTTCGATTACCTTTTCCAGATCGCTTCTTCGGAATGGTTTTGCCAGGTGATCATCCATCCCCGCGGCAATGCAGCGTTTCCTGTCCTCGTCACTGGCGTTGGCTATCAGCGCGATGATGGGGAGGCGTCGGCCTGAATTCCTTTCCCTTTTGCGGATCTCGCTGGCGGCTTCATAGCCGCTCATGGTCGGCATCTGGCAGTCCATGAAGACAATGTGGTAATCCTCTGCCATGGCCTGCTTCAGTGCGGATGCGCCGTCCTCCACGCAGGTGACGGCGCATCCCAGTTTCTTGAGCATGGACGTGGCAACGAGCCGGTTGGTGGAGTTGTTCTCGGCCAGCAGGACGCTGAAATGGCTTTGCCTTGATGGAGTCTTTCCGCGGGTCTGTTTCGATTCTTCCACGGGTGTTTCGATTGGTGACGATGGAATGCGCAGCGTGAACGTCGATCCAACTCCGGGAGTGCTATGAAGCTTCAGTGAGCCCCCCATCAACTCGGCGAGTCGGCGTGAGATGGACAGCCCCAAGCCGGTTCCTCCGTAGCGTCGGGTGGTGGATACATCCGCCTGCGTGAAGGCCTCGAAGAGGTTGCCCTGATTTTCCGCCGGAATCCCGATGCCGGTATCCTCGATCGCGATGGCAAGTTCCGTGTCCGACTCGGATACCTTCAGAAGAACCTTTCCCTTCTCTGTGAACTTCAGGGCGTTGTTCACCACGTTGCTCAGGATCTGCCTTACCTTTCCAGGATCACCCAGGTGCCATGGGTTCAGGCCCTCCTCGACCTGTTTCGCGAGTTGGATCGATTTTTTCTCCGCGTTCTGCCTGAACAGCGAAACCACGTCGTCGATCAGTGTGTTCACATTGAAGGGAATGGCTTCCACATTGACCTGTTCTGCCTCGATCTTGGAATAGTCGAGGATGGCATTGAGGATGGTGAGGAGGGATTCACCGGATCGATAGATTGTCTCCCCGATATCCCGCTGCTTGGCATCCAGTTCCGTATCGAGGAGGAGTTCCGTCATTCCGATGATGCCGTTCATGGGTGTCCGGATTTCGTGGCTCATGTTGGCCAGGAACGCCGATTTTGCGCGGTTGGCCTCTTCCGCCATTCTTGCAAGTTCGTTTGCCTTGCTTGTCTGCCCCTTGAATCTTTCGTTGAGGACCCGGAGTTCGTCCTTCTGTTGTTCCAGTTCATTCAGTCTTTGAAAATGCTCGGTGATGTCCTGGTTGACCCCGACCATTCGAAAGACGTTTCCGTTTGCATCGTGTTCAACGCGGAAGGAAACCTGGATGTGGCCCGGGCTTCCGTCCTTGAAGGTGACCGGATGGTTCAGGACGCGACGAAAGCCCCGATCCCGCGTGGTGAGTGCAGGGCCGATTTCGGCAGCGACCACACTCTGGTAGGCCTTCGGGATGAAACGATCGGCGTATTGTTCGATGGTCATGCAGGAGCCTCCCTCCGCCTCGGTGGTCGTCCTGAAGATCTTGTAGAATTCTTCGGTGAAGTGAAACCGCCCTTCGGCCACCTCATACACCCATGTGCCCATGCGTCCTATGGTCAGGGCCTCGGAGAGGAGGATTTTCTGCTGGCTCACCTGCTCACGGAGGTTGCTCCCGGTGTCAACCAGGGGAACCTGATTCATGGTGTGTTAAACATTGTGGAAAAGGGCACCGACATCCTGTGCCGTTCCAAGTGCCTTCTTCATCTGCCCGTCGGATCCGGCTTCGAAGAAGCCACAATAGCGGATCCAGTTGGTTCGTTCTCCTTGGAGGAACGCACGGAACCTCAGGTCGAAATCCCTTCCGGTGGTCCAGGAAGCTTCAAATTCCTCGCGAACGTGGTCGCGTTCCCCGGCGTCTACGAATTGAAGGAAGCTGTCTGGGGCGCAAAGGGTTGCGGCGTCGGTCTTGAAGATCTCACAGAGCCTTTCCGAACACGAGAATGCGTCGACAGCCGGAGTCCATTCCCAGGTTCCGATGCCGGTTGAGGCGATAATTGCATTCAGTCCCCGGTCCTGCCGGTTCATGAGATCCGGGCTTGAGCCCTGCGGATCAGGATGGATAGGGGCGTCTGCTGCGTCGATGTTGTCGGGCGGTTGAGGCATCCGTTCAGGTCATGAGAGGAGTTCGACGCTGATGGTATCGGCCGAAAGCAGTAGAAACTTGAATGTCCACCAGCCGCAGGGACGGGTTCCGTGCTCGATCGCCATCGGCACTTGTATTTCTTTGCGAATGATCAATATGGTCTGGGTATCCATCGGGTCTGAAATGCCTTTGCCTCATCGTTGCTCTGCCATGAACATTCGAAACATGCTTCTCCTCCTCCTGCTTCTCGCCGCTACAGGTGTCCAGGCTGCTGTCAGCCTTGTGTCGGGTCCTCCCGCAGGCACCCGACTTCCCCAGGTCCTGTGCTATGCCAGCACTGGTCCCCAGGTGGGCCAGGAATCGTTCGATGTTTCCACGGTGATTGGGAATGGCCCCGGTGCCCTCCTGTTTGTGCATGTCCTCAATCGCAACACGGCTCCCGTTCTGAGGGGCATGGACAAGCTGACCACGGAGTTGGGGTTGTTTGGATTCAAGGGGTTCGTCATCATGATGACCAGCGACCGGACGGCGGGGGAGGAACAGCTCAAGCGTGTCAACGGGTCCCTGAAGTTGCACCATCCCATGGTGCTGGGACTGGACGGCCTTGATGGCCCTGGTGGATTGGCACTCAATCGACGCTGCACCTTGTCGCTGATCGTGGTCAACGATGGAAAGGTGAAGGAATCCATCGGGATTACGGATACCGGGCTTCACGATCTGGAGACCATCCGAACGGCCTTTGAGGCAGCCATTGGCGGGATCCCGACCCGTCCTGCGGAGTTGCTGGCCATGGCGAGACGGAACCTGCCTGAAGGCGAGGCTGCGGTTCGGGAGCTGGCTGCCCGGCAAGCTGTTGAGCTTTACCAGCTCAGGAAACAGGCTTCAGAAGAGTACGGGAATTCCAGCCGCTATCCTTCTCGACAAGAAAACATGCGTGGTCGCAAGGACCGCGAGGGGGGCATGCGCGAAAAAAGCATGGCGGAAGGTGGTCGGGAAAGCAGGGCTACCAGGGAGGCTCCTGCCAAGGCAAAGGAGTCGGAGTCCGTATCCAAGGTGCAGCGCCGCGGAGGTCCACCCAGCGATCCTGAATTGAACACCTTGCTGCGATCCTTCATCCGACGCGAGAATCCGGATGACCTCTCTGACCAAGTCTTCATCAGCATTGAAGCACGATCTGCCGAGAGCGAAGACCTCATGAAACAGGCGGTTGCGATGTTTCAGCTGATGTTGAGTTATCCCGATCGTTACGGATCGGAACACGCACAAGGGCTGGCACGGCAGTTCCTTTCGAAACACGAGAAATCCAAGTGATGAATTGAGGTGATCCTTGCGAAGTGCTTCCACCATTCTCCTGATCCTGCTGACTGGCGTTGTCTCGATGACCGCATCGGAACCAGATGCAGGCAAAAGGGAGGGATTTGATTTCGCGCATCGCATTTCGCCGCTCCTTGCCAAGCTGGGATGCTCGTCTGCGGAATGCCACGGAGGTGCCACGGGGCAGGGCGGGTTCAAGCTGTCGCTTTTCGCCGACAACCCCCTTCAGGATTACGAGGCCATTACCCATGAGTTGGAAGGCAGAAGACTCGACCTGGTCGACCCCTCCAACAGTCTTCTCCTGAAGAAGCCGACCCGGGATGGAGTGAAGCACAAGGGCGGGCGCCTGCTGCGCAAGGGGGAGTTCGCCCACCAGGAACTTTTGTCATGGATCGAGCGAGGGGCTCCCTATCAGGAGGGCGCACGGATGACTTTGACCGGCGTGGAACTACGGCCCTCTGAAGATGGCGTGAGCGTGCATGCCCGTTTTGAAGGTGAGGCGGGAGGGATCATGGAAAAGGAGGTGACGCAGTTGGCTCGACTGACCTCCAGCAACGAACAGGTCGCCACGGTGGATGCCTCCGGCGCGATCCGGAAAATCGGAAGTGGTGAGACCTGGATCATGGCGCGCTACGGGCAGTACAGCGACCGGTTTCCGGTGCTCAAGTCCTTTGGGGATTTGGTGGAAATGGAGGAAGTCGATCATCCGCTGGATCGGGTTTGGCTCCAGCGACTGGGTCAGCTGGGACTCAAACCAGCCCAACAAGCCAGTGACAGCACCTGGGTGCGCCGCCTATACATCGACCTTTTGGGGCGTCCCCCGGGCCCATTCGAGCTTGCCCAATTCGAGCAGCTCCCGGCTGAGAGGCGCGTCCCAGATACCGTGGACAAGCTGATTGCGTCCCCGGAGTTTGACCAGGTGTTCGCCAGGCATTTCGCCAGTTATTTCGAGATTCCTGAAGAAGGTCATGATCCGCGCAATGCGACCGAGCGGAACAACCGGCTGCGTGCCGCTTTCGGACGGGCGATCCGGGAAAAGCAGACCATTGCCGGGCTGACACGTTCCCTTCTGGTGGATTCCAGTCTCCAGGTTGCGTGGAAACACCAAGCTGACCCCAGGGACCGTGCGGAGTATGTTGGGCGGACCATGTTGGGCATGCGGCTTGGCTGTGCGCGATGCCACAATCACCCTCTGGACCGCTGGACCAACGCCGAGCACCTGCAGTTCTCGGCATTCTTCACGGATCCTCGCCCGGCTCCCGGTGGGGAGATGATGGCAGGCAGGTTCTTTCTTCCGGAGACGGGGAAGCTGGTTCCACCCAGGTTGCTTCCGATGGGTGGCCCGGCACCTGACGGGAAGAAGGCACACCAGGAGACTGTGGCGTGGTTTGTACTGGAGAATCAGGAATCCACCTTTGCCCGCAACATCGCCAACCGGATCTTTGGAACCTTGATCGGGACGCCGCTCGTCAATCTTCCGGATGATCATCGACTCAGCAATCCCGCCGTTCATGAGCCCGTCATGGATCTGCTCACCAGGCGCTTCGTTGAAGGTGGGACGGACTTCAGGAAACTGGTTCGATTCATCTGCACCTCGAGGCTCTACGCCCTGTCCAGTGACCCTCCTGATCCGGAGAACCTTTCCGGTGATCCGGAGCTGAAGTACATGGCACGACGCGAGGCAAGGAGCCTCTCTCCTGAACAGTTCAAGAGGGCCGTGGAGTTTGTTCTTGGTGTTTCGATTGACCGTTCTGCACCTCCCGCTTCGCCGCTGGCCCGGCAGCTCTACGTCCTCAACAGCGGTATGATTCAAGCTGGACTCAACACTCCAGGGAACCAGGTGGAGGCCCTCTTCGATTTTCAGCCGGATCCGGAAGCCTGTCTGGTGGAACTGTATCGACTTATCCTGTGCAGGAATCCTGAGCCGGAAGAGGCAGGGGCCTTTCTCCCCATGTTGAAAGGCGCGGACGACATTCGTGGTGTCGGAAAGGACCTCGCCTTTGCTCTCCTTGCCAGTCGTGAATTTGGATCCTTGCGTTAGAATCAATGAGCCCGAACCAGCCATGAACCGTAGACATTTCCTGACCTCCATGAGCGCGCTTCCGTTCCTGCCGAGATTGCTTTCGGCGGCGCCTGCCATGAAGGAGCCGGGGCGTTCCCTGATCCTGATCTGGATGGATGGCGGGATGTCGCACCTCGACACCTTCGACGGAAAGCCCGAGGCGGCTGGCAACATACGTGGTGACCTTGTGGCAAAGGAATCCAGCCTGGAAGGCGTCTTTCTCAGCGAGCACCTCCCGCGCCTGTCCGGCTTGATGAAGCGGCTCAGCCTGGTGCGATCCATCACCAGTCCGGAAGGGAATCATGACCGGGGCTCCTGCTACATGCTGACCGGACGCAGACCCAACCCGGTGCTCGATTATCCGTCCTTCGGTTCCGTGTTTGGGCAGGAAGGGATCAAGGTCGATTCAGCCGTTCCTCCCTACGTTGCGATTCCTGATGCCCATTATTATGCGGGACAGGGCTTTCTACCCCTGGCCCATGGGCCCTTTGAAATCGGTGGCGCACCTGGGCGGGCTGGCTTCAAGGTGAGGGATCTCGATCCAATGCCAGGAATGAACCAGGCGCTCCGGTTGTTGCAGGAGGTGGATCGTCTGAATGGAACGCCGCGTTCCGATGCGGAAAGGGCAAGGGACCAGTTCCTGAACCAGGCCCGGTACCTTTCTTTGGAGCCGGAAGCCCGTGCTATGTTTGATGTGACCCAGGAACCCATTTCCATCCGGCAACGTTATGGCAACCACGAGTTGGGCTCTTCGTGCCTGACGGCACGCCGTCTCGTGGAGGGGGGCGTGCGCACGGTGTTCGTCCGCAACAAGGGCTGGGACCATCATCGAGATATCCTCAACAGCCTGACCTATGGATTTCCTCCCAAGCTGGAGGCCATGGACCAGGCGGTCTCCGCGCTTCATGAGGACCTCGACCGGCGTGGGATGCTGGAGAAGACCCTGGTGATGGTGGGCAGCGAATTCGGAAGAACGCCTCGGTTGAACGCGAGCGGCGGACGGGACCATTGGTCGAGGGCCAGTTCGGTGCTGCTGTTTGGAGCCGGTATCCGTCCTGGAACCGTGATCGGGAGAACGGATGCCAAAGGGGAAGCTCCCATCGAGGACCCGGTCTCTCCGGCCGATCTGTTCTGCACGGTGATGGCTGCGCTGGGTGCCGATGAGGACCGGACCCTCTTCACACCCGATGGACGCCCCATCCCGGTCATTGAGCAATACATGAATCCCATTCGCGGCCTGCTGGTTTAAAGGGATCATGAAGTCCAGCTTTGCCTTACTTCTGGTCTTTCTTCCGCTGTTTCTGGTGCAGGGACAGGGCAGTGGGCACATTGGTCCCGTCACCGATATTGAGGTTTATGGCGATCGGGTCTTTTCGGTTTCACAGGCAGGTGTCTTCGAAGGTGTCGGACCAGAAATGAAGCTTCTTTTGAATCCTCGCTTCCGCTCGACCTCCATGGATGTGAACGGGAACCGTCTGGTGGTTGCCGGAGGTGATCCAGGGTTGTCTGGAATGGTGGTTGTCTATGGATTGGACGATGGTTCTTTTGAATCCGTCGAGGTGGCGGGCGACATGGTTCATGACGTGGAGATTCATCCTGATGGGAAAAGGGTCGCGTTGGCATGTTCGGACGGACGCGTATTGAACCTCCTGTTCTCCATGATTCAGAATGCTACGCCTTCAGAATTCTACCGTCACTCGGCAGTCGTCCGTGACGTGGCCTTTTCTCCCGATGGACGTTTCCTCGCGTCGGCGGGACTGGATGGACTTGTCATGGTGTTGGACCTGAAGAAGGGTAAGGAGCCCCTTTCACTGCAGGATCACAGCGACAAGATTGACTGTCTCATCTTTTCACCCGATTCCAGGTTCGTTGCTTCAGGAGCACGTGACGGAAAGGTAAGGGTCCACAGCGTGGAGGGTCGTCTTATCCGGACCTACTCCGGGATCTCACGCGAGGACCAAACGCTGGATTGGAATGCCAATGCAGGAATCCAGTCGTTGGTGTGGGGCGACGAGGCGGTCGGGATCGTCGCCGGGGCGACGAAAGGCACCTTGTATCGGCTTTCGTCAGGGAATGATGAGTGGGTTCGCCTGCCTCAGCGTTTTTCGAAACCCGTGTTCAGTCTGGCCCTAGGCAGGGGTGGGAAGGTGCTTGTTGGAGCTGGAGGGGTGATTGTGTTTCCTGTAATGGGGAAGTAGGAAAGGTTTGAAGAGTGGCGCTCCTCCGGATCTTTGATTCTAGGCCTGAAGGGCTGACAGATGGTAGCCGGTGTGCGTAAGCCACGGGGAGGAGACGCGCTACTACGAAACGAGCTTTGGAGGGGTGTTGCTCGGATGTCGTTGGTTCCGATTGGAGTTTGCTGCGCTTGGTCCCTTTTCGGGATACGAGCGCGGGCCACTCAATTTGAACAGGCTGCCAACCTCCATTACTCCTCTTCGATCCTCTTCAGGAACTTGAAGAGGTCGCTGTCGGTCGAGAGGATGAGGGTGGTGTCGTTGTTGAGGACATCCTTGTAGGTCTCCATGGTCTGGATGAATCGGTAGAACTCGATGGCTTCCTCGCTCTGGCTGTAGGCCTGAGCATAGACCTCGGTGGCCTCGGCATCGGCACGTCCTCGGATCTCGAGGGTTGCCTTGTAGGCTTCCGATTCGATCTCCTGAAGGTCGCGCTCCTTCTTACCAATGATCTTGGCGGCCTCGCCCTGTCCCTCGGAGCGAAACTTGGCGGCAATCTGCTGTCGTTCACTGATCATGCGCTGATAAATGCGTTCGCGGACATCCTCGGTGTAGTTGATGCGCTTGAACCGGACGTCGAGCAGTTCGATCCCAAGGTCCTCCACCTTGGAGACGGCGTTCTCGAAGATCTTGTTCTCAATGGACGTGCGCCCGTGGTCGATCGGGGTGAATTCACCTACGTTGGGCACACCCCCGGTGATGGTGTCATCCTGCTCGGGGACACGACCCTTGGTGGTCCTGATGACCTCGATGAGGTTGTGGGTGGCGATGGCGTTGCGTGTTTCACTGCCTACGATGTCATCGAGGCGTGAGTTGGCGCTGCGCTCGTCGCGTAGACGGATGAAGTATTTCAATGGATCCTTGATCTTCCACCGGGCGAAGGTGTCGGCCTCGATGTAGGTCTTGTCCTTGGTGGGCATGGTTGCAGAGCTTCCATCCCATGCCAGGACGCGCTTCTCGATGCGGTTGACCTCCTGGATGAAGGGTATCTTGAAGTGCAGGCCCGCTTCGGAGACGGGTTCCCCCACCGGTTTTCCAAACTGGGTGATGATGATTTGTTCCGTCTCTGAGACCGTGTAGGCCGCGTTCCAGACCACGAGAATGGCCACCAGGCTGATGGCGACGATGGCTCCGATGCGTGCTTCCTTCATTGTGCACCTCCCTTGGTGTCCAGCTGCAGGAGTGGAAGGATCTGCTTGGCATCCGCGTCGATGACGATCTTCTTTCCAAGCAGGGGAATGGTTTCCCTCATGGTCTCAAGGTAGATCCGCTGTTTGGTGACCTCCTTCGCCTTGGAATACTGTTCCAGCATGGCGTTGAAGCGGGCCACGTCACCCTCGGCCTCGTTGACGCGCTTGAGGGCGTAACCTTCGGCCGCCTGGATCTTCTGGTCGGCCTCGCCCCTTGCCCTTGGAACGGCACCGTTGTATTCCCCGTTGGCCTCATTGATCAGCTGCTCCCTTTCCTGCTGGGCCTGGTTGACCTCGTTGAAGGAAGGCTGGACCGGCAGGGGAGGATTGACGTTCTTCAACTGCACCTGGTCGATGGTCAGGCCAAGCTCATAATCGCTGACCGCCTGGCTTAGCAGGTCCTTCACCTCCGCCTCGATACCCTGACGGCCGATGGTGATGACCTCGTCCACGGTCCGATCGCCCACCACTGTCCTCATGACGGCTTCGGAAAGGTCGCGCAGGGTTTCCGCAGGATCCTTGACCTTGAAGAGATATTGTTTGGGGTCGTTGATCTTGAACTGAATCACCCATTCCACGATGGCCGCATTGAGGTCTCCGGTGACCATGTTTCGTTCCTGCCTCTGCTCGTCGGGGTTGGTGGCATACTGGGTCTGGCTGGAAGCTCCGCTGGTGCCGAATCCAAATTCCTGCTTCAGCACCCGGGTAACCTGGATGATCGAGACCTGGTCGATGCCGAAGGGCATCTTGATGTGGAGGCCCGGATCCTCGGTCTTGATGAATTTGCCGAACCTCAGGACGACGCCGTTGGACTCGGCAGGCACCGAGTAGAACGCGCTGAAGAGACCGACGATGAATAGGATGCCTCCGATGCCCCAGAAAAACAGGGACGGCGAGAAGGGTGGGCCGTTGCTTCGGCGTGAGAAGAGATCTTCGAAACTTTCGTTCATTGGTGGAGCTTCAGGCTTGCAGACATTCGGGCATCGGTCAAACGGGGTTTTGTCCCAATCAAGCCTGTATCATTGGCCCTCAAGGGACCTGTGAATGGCCTGATGCGCCCTTCTATAGAATTGCCCGTGAAGCTTGAGGAGCCGTCCCAATTCGGTAACCGGGTCCGGGTGGTCCTCCACTCGAAGATCGATGAACCGGTCATTCAGGCCTGCATAACCTGAACCAGCGCGACAGACCACCATGGCGGCGGACTGTCTTCCCCTGCGGTCGCCTCCCGCTGCCTCGGCGGCTTCCAGCGCTGCCAGGAGACAGGCCGACAGTTCGTGCTCACCGGAGTTGAATCGGGTTTCAAAGGCCTTTTTCATCCCTTCGACCACCTCCTTTCCTGCAAGGATGTTTCCCTGCACGGTGAAGTTGGTTCCCTTGAGGTGGCCGGCCCAATCGTGGCACTTGCTTCCCGTGAAGACGGCCATGCCTCCCTTGAGGTCGATGAAGGCCACCTGTCTCTGTTCGCGGTTGGTGTCCTTCTTCAGGAGTTCACCAAGTGCCTCCTCAGCGCTCCTGCCCTCCTTCATCAGTTGCAGGCCATCAGGCCCAAGCGTGGTGTTGGCGTAGGACTGGGTGGCCACGGCGCCTGCCGAGCTGTCCACCCAGGGCACGACGCTTCCCACGCCGAAGAACTTGCTCTGCACCGCCACTCCGACCTCGCCCGTCTTCGGATTGTGGGCGACGATGGAATAGGTTGCGACGGGAGGGACATTCTCGCCAAAGGTACCGAGGGCAGGCAGGAGAAGTAGGAGGAGGGCTGTATGCCAAGGCTTCATCGGGAAGGATTCTTCCCAAGTGAGGCCCGTTCATCCAGCGAAATGGAGATCTCCCGCTGATCTCCCCCCTCTTGCGGGAGTCGATTTAATCCAGCTTGGGTTGGATGGAGGCTTGATCGCCTTGTGAAAGGGTGATTTCCCTGACGTCGGGACGAACCGGGTGGCTGGAGGCCTTGCCACCCGGCCAGAGGACATGGAGACGGCTTGCTCCAGCGGATGGCAGGACCTGGAGATGGGAATCCTGGGACCAGTAGCCGGAGCCGGTGGCGATCTGGCGTGCCGGTCCCCGCCTCCCATCCGCATACTCCATCTGCAGAATGGCGCCCACGGCGTCGATGTTACCGCTGTGACCCTTGAGCCGGACACGCAGACCGGGGCGGCCCGCCGCGTTCTTGAAGAGGCGTGTCAGGCTGCCATTCTGGGTGACCACGAGGTCCGGCCGGCCATCCCGGTTGTAGTCCGCCACGGCACTGCCGCGTTGCTCCCCGTAGATGAGAAGTCCGCTATGGTGCCCCTTCACCGAACGGAAACCACCCTTGCCATCACCAATAAGAAGCAGTCCACGCCCACCATCCATTCGGGGAGTCTCGATCTGGACGGCAAAAAAGTTCTGGGCGAGGAAGAGGTCCTCGTTTCCATCTCCGTCGAAATCCGCCACGTTGATTCCATAGACCGGCGCGAACTGGGACCAGATTGGAAGCTGGGTCCCCTTGAAGGAGTCACCACGATTCAGGAAGACCATGTGGGAAAGGGTGTTGGCCTCCACCACCCGGGCTGTCTGGATGCAGTTGCCATAGACCTCCTCCAGCGACCGCGATCCGAACACGTGGAAGGTTGGGTTGCGTTCCGCGATGAAGGGCATGGCCCGGGAGGAACAGGAGCGCCCTCGCTCTGGAACGATGGTGCCCATCTCCTTGTCATAGTGTGCCTCCACAATGTCGAGTATGCCGTTCGTATCGAAATCGCCATAATGGATCTGGAGTGGCTTGAAGACGGAATAGTGGTGTTCGTATTTGCTGTTCAACCCCCAGTTGCCCGCCACGATGTCGAGTTGCCCGTCGTTGTCGAAATCCCCAAGCTGGACGCTGTTCCACCAGCCGGGCGAAGCGGCCAGGCCCAGTTCGCTGGTAATGTCCTTGAAGCTGCCGTCGCTGTTCTCGAAGACCCGGATGGGACCCCACTCAATGGCCAGGACGAGATCGGGATCACCGTCCCGGTCGAGGTCGCCAAAGACACTTCCGGAAACCATCCCGATGTCCTTGAAGGTTTCACTCGAGGGGCTGTGCTCCTCAAAGGTTCCCTTCTGGTTGAGGAAAAGGCGGGACGACGCGGGTTCCGGATAGCGGCCCGGAATGGTGCGTCCGCCGACAAAGAGATCAAGATCGCCATCGCCATCCACGTCGGCCATCGACATGGGGCCGGTCATGCTTGAGGAGGGTGGCAGCGATGGGCCTAGTTGCCAGCGCTTCTCAGGGGACCCGTTGAAAGCCTGGGCCGAAACGAGGTCGGAAGGAGCGTCCTCATAGTTGGAGAGTCCCGTCATGATCATCGAGTCCCCATTCTCGTCATGAAAGGCCAGCACCGTGGTCTGGTCGTGATTCAAATTGGGACTGGCATGTGCGACGAAGCGGCGTCCTCCGTCGTTCATGAAGACATGCACTTTTCCTCCCCGACCGGAACCAATCACCAGGTCTTCATCCTGGTCTGCATCCAGGTCGGCCCATGCGATGCCTGGCCCTAGCTGGCTCAGGCGGTTGGGAAGTAGGGACTGGCGCTTGAAATCATCGTATTCCGACTCGAAGTGAAAGTGCTTGAGGAGGTGGCTGTCATCCTCAAAGAGCATCGACTCGGGAACGACAAACTCGCTGTTTGAGAATTCGACGTTGGCGGGGTCCTTGGCGGACCGGGTCTTTCGGTCGATCTCGTAGATGTGGTTGGGGAGCAGGTTGGTCAGGGTGGTGAATCCGCCACCGGGCCAGGAAACATCGAGGGAATGAGGCCCTTGCTTGCTGGCGGCAAACATCCTGACGGGTTCCGAGCTGCTGGTGTAGTGGCCTCCACTGACAATCTCCTGCACCTGGGTGACCGGTCCTCCTGAAAATCTGAGCTGGGCGCCTATGGCTCGGGTGTTGGGGGCATCCCCCTTGAGTCTGACAAGGACGCGGGCTGCTCCTGCCTTGTTCTCGTAGAGTTCAGGCAGTTCACCCACGTTGTTGATGAT
>CAZKNW010000019.1:0-18536 GCA_964554035.1 uncultured Verrucomicrobiota bacterium | reverse complement strand
ATAGGCAGCCAGCGAAAGGCGGCATGGTGGGTGGGCATCGTCCAGTTTGTGGCGGCCGGAGCCATCGGTTTCATACTCGCAATGCTGCTGGGGTTCGAGGACCTCTCGCTGATCTACCTCGCGCTGACACTTTCCACCAGCTCGACGCTCGTCGTGTTGAATCAGCTGCGCGCCTGGCTGCGTATCTACGAGCCCTTCGCCCGGATGGTCACCGGTGTCCTCCTCCTGCAGGACCTCATCATGATCATCTGCATTGTGCTGCTTTCCTCCCTTGAATTGAAACTGAACCTCATGGTCCAACAGCTTCTATCGGTCCTGTCTCTAGGTGGACTTTCCATCGCCATGCAACAGGTGCTGATGCCTTGGTTTGTGCTGCGCTTCAAGATCGGTCCAAGATTCAAGACACGGCTTCCCAAGGGCACCCCCCCCCGATTCGGAGGTGAAACACTCCTTCTGTTCGTCGTGGCTGTCCTGTTCAGCTTCATCGGACTGGCCAACTGGCTGGGCATCCCGACCATCGCCGGAGCCTTCTTCGCAGGCTTCTCCTTCTCCTGTTTTCCCCTGAACGGACTCGTCCGGAGCATCACCCAGTCGGTCTATGGTTTCTTCACCGCGCTCTTTTTCACCGCACTGGGCGCCTTGATCATCATTCCAAGCATGGAACTGCTTCTCAAGGGACTGGCCCTCGCCCTCGCCATCCTGATCATCACGCCACCGCTGGTGACGTGGATTGCGGAAAGGACCGGAATGACCAGTCGCTACGCCATCGAAAGCGGGCTCCTGCTTGCACAGACTTCGGAACTGTCCTTTGTGCTGGGACTCAGCGGGCTCCTGCTAGGACATATCTCCAACGAAGTCTTCTCGCTGATCTCCCTGATCGGCGTCACCACCATGTCGGTGACGCCCCTGATCGCGCATGAGCGCACGGCCGCCATGCTTCTTCACTGGCATCCTTCACGACGACTCCCCCGCGAGAACAACGACATGGAGGACCACGTGATCATCCTCGGTTTCGGGGCCGGAGGCATGTGGGTGCTCAAGCCCCTGCTCAAGGCCGGCTACAAGGTGGTCGTCGTCGATGATGACCCGGTGATCATCGAGCAATTGAAGAAGATGGACATCCTCGCGATCCGGGGTGACGGCTCGGATGAACGCGTCCTTTCCTGCATCAATGCCAGGAAGGCGAGGGTGATCCTCAGCGGCATGCGACGGATCCGCGACGCCGAACGCTTGCTTTCCCATGTTGAAAGTGTCCCGGTCATCGTGCGCTGCTTCGAGCGGCACCAGGCCAAGGCCATCGAATCCCTGGGAGGCATCCCGGTGCTCAACTCCGAGGCCGCCCTTGAGACCTTCATGGACTGGTTTTCGAAATGCCGGCCAGTGGAGGAAGAGAGTCTTGAAACCTCTCCAAGCTGAACTCCCCCTTTGACGAACCGGCGTCCCAGACCCCACCCTCGGGCCGATGCGGATCATCAGTGGAACAGCGGCCGGCTACATTCTCAAGACCCCCAAGGGACTTGATGTCAGGCCCACTCCCGACCTCCACCGGCAGGCCATCTTCAACGCGCTTGGGGAACGGGTCATCGATGCCGAGGTGTTGGAGATCTTTGCCGGCGTTGGCTCCCTGAGCCTCGAATGCCTGAGCCGCGGCGCCAAGTCCGCCACCTGCATCGAACTCGCGCAGAAGCACGGAAGGCTCATCCAGGACAACTGGAAAGGAGCCAGGCTGAACACGAGTCCGCTTGATCTCTATGTGAAGGACGCCTTTGTCGGCATCAGGCAACTTGCGGAACGCGGACGGACCTTCGACCTCATCCTGGCCGATCCCCCCTACGGTCCCAAGAACGTCAACCGACGTTCCACCTCGCTCGC
Organism: uncultured Verrucomicrobiota bacterium; assembly: GCA_964554035.1. Taxonomy (GTDB): domain Bacteria; phylum Verrucomicrobiota; class Verrucomicrobiia; order Limisphaerales; family CAZKNW01; genus CAZKNW01. Next base: position 16,664 of record CAZKNW010000019.1, on the reverse strand, counting down.
CCAGAAGTGCCTTGATGACGAAACGCTCCCTTCCCTGCTCAAACCGGAAGGAATCTTCCTGCTGGGCCACACCAAAAGGGACACCCTCGAACTGACCGCCCCCTGGACCGAACGCAAGTTCATGAAACACGGCGATACCTGCTTCCGTTTTCTGGCGCATGCCTGAGTTTCTTGAGGAAACCATCGCCAAAGGCGACACATGAAAGATCCGGAGGAGCGAAAGAAAAGAGCCGGTGCGGGCAAGAGCACCATTTCTGCTGCCATCCCTCCGGGATAATCGATCTTTGGATGCAACACCCGGCGGTGTCATCCGTTTCCACGGATTCAACCGCCGGCCACTTGCTTGAATACCTTCGGCATTCTTCTCTGAGACAGAATCTTTGCCCTATCCCGTAGGGATGACAGCCGACTCATCTCTCCTCCCCCGACAGCAGGATTCTCCATGCGTTTGCCAACATTCGACATGGAAACTGAACAGGGTTGGGCTAGGGTTGTCTCCAGAACCCATGCGATTTGTCAGTCAGTTGATTCTTTTCAGCCTTTTGCTCCCGGGCAGCCTACTTCAGGGAGGCCTCTTCAACGATGAGGTCCGCCCGATTCTCAACAAGCACTGCACCAAGTGTCATGGCGGGGTGAAGCAGGCGGGCGGCGTTTCCTTTGTCTATGAGAAGGCGGTTCTGGGTGAAGGCAAGTCCGGTGAGACCATTGTCGCCCCCGGGCATCCCGAGGAATCCGAACTCTTCCGCCGCATCACCACCACGGACCCCGATGACCGCATGCCGCCGGTGGATGAACATCCCGAGCCGCTTTCGGATTCAGAAATCGCCACCATACAAAAATGGATCGCCACCGGGGCGAAATGGGAAAACCACTGGGCCTTCGAAACACCCAAATCGCCTTCCGTCCCAAAGGCTGATGGAGACAAATGGTCCCGGCAGTCACTCGACCCTTTCGTCCTGAGCCGCATGAAGGAAAAGAGGCTCTCACCGTCGAAGGATGCCCGCCCGGAGCGTTGGCTTCGTCGCGCTTCCCTCGACCTGATCGGACTCCCCCCCACCCTGGCCGAGATCGACGCCTTCATGGCCGCGATTCAGAAGGATGGGGAGAAGGCCTACGAGGCCGAAGTGGATAGGCTTCTGAACTCACCCCACTACGGAGAGCGCTGGGCCAGCATGTGGATGGACCAGATCCGTTATGCGGATTCCAAGGGACTTGGCCTGGATGATCGTCGGACCATCTGGAAATACCGCGACTGGCTGATCGACGCCTTCAACAAGGATCTCCCCTACGACCAGTTCACCATCAAGCAATTGGCAGGCGACCTTCTTCCCAATCCGACCTTGGAGGACCTGATCGCGACAGCGGCACATCGGAACACCCAGGCCAACAACGAAGGAGGAACCGACGACGAGGAGTTCCGCGTCATGGCGGTCCTCGACCGTGTCAACACCACCTGGCAGGTCTGGCAGGCGACCACCTTCGGTTGCGTGCAATGCCACCATCACCCATACGACCCTTTCGAGAACGATGAGTATTACAAGTTCACCGCCTACTTCAACAACACGGCGGATGCCGATACCAAGGAGGATTTCCCCCTCCTCAGGGTTCCATTGGACGAGGCCCAATACGGGAAGGCCATGGAACTGCATCGCAACATCCGGGCCCTGAAGAAGGAAATCTGGAAACCGGGCAACGAACTACGGATGGATGCCTCACTCTGGAAAGGCCTGAAGGGACTCAGCGCAAAGACCAGCAACTCCACAAAGCTGAAGATCCAACCCACCGAGGATCACGACGAATTCGTAACCGTGGGCGGTGTGGAACAACGCGCCGTCTTCACGCTCGAGGCTCCACTTCCCTCCGGACAGGACAAGCTCACCGCCATCCGCCTGACAGGAATGCCGCTCGATCCTGAAACCGCGAGGCGCGATGCCGAATGGGGCTTCGTGGTGACCGGCCTGAAGTTTGAACTGCTTGCCCCCGACGCCGAGCCCGTCGAGATCAGGATCGCCAGTGCCGTCTCGGACGTGCCGGACCCGATCTATGATCCGATGGAGAGTTTCAAAAAGGGCAACCGGGGCTTCGAGGCCTACACCAAGATCAACTACCCGAGGCAGGTGGTCTATCTTCCGGAAAGGCCGATCGAGCTCCCTGATGGTTCGCGCATCCGCATCACCATGCGACATGACGTCTTCCTCTCGGCCTCCTTCGCCCTCGTGACCCAGCGGGGACACATCGCCGTCTCGGATTCGGAACTCTGGACGGACTACAACGCCGACCCTGAGATCCAGCAGCTTCGGAAGGATCTCGCCGCCGCAGAAAGCACCGAAGGAAAGATCAAGGCCGTCAACATCCCCTACATGCAGGAGCGCGAACCCGGCTTCATGCGTCCCACCCACGTCTTCAACCGGGGCAATTTTCTTGAGAAGGACAAAAAGGTGACCACGGATATCCCGGCACTGTTGAAGCCGGGCAAGGCCCGCTACGACGACCGCCTCGACATGGCCCGCTGGCTGGTCTCGGGCAAGAACCCGCTGACTTCACGCGTGGCGGTCAACCGGCTTTGGGAGCAGATCTTTGGTCAGGGCATCGTGGTCACCCTGGAGGACTTTGGGTCCTCGGGCGCCAGCCCCACCCATCCCGAACTGCTCGATCATCTGGCGCTCCGTTTCCAAAACGACCTGGGCTGGAGCCAGAAAAAGTTCCTCAAGGAGATCGCCCTTTCCTCCACCTACCGCCAGACCTCCGCCGTCGATGAGAAGAAGGTGGAAGCCGACCCGACCAACCAGTGGCTGGCCAGGGGACCACGCGTCCGGCTTTCCGCAGAGGCCATCCGCGACCAGGCACTGGCCGTGTCTGGCCTTCTGAGTCGCAAGCTGCACGGTGAGCCTGTCCGTCCTCCGATCCCGGATGGTGTCTGGAAGCCCTTTGCCGGTGATCCATGGAAGACCGCCACCAATGAGGATCGCTATCGCCGCGCACTGTATGTCTATGTGAAACGGAGCATTCCCTATCCCACCTTTGCCAGCTTCGACGCTCCATCACGGGAATTCTGCAACCCGCGACGCCTGACCTCCAACACGCCGCTTCAGGCCCTGGTCACCATGAATGATGAGGCCTTCGTCGAATGTGCCAAGGCCCTATCGAGGCGCATGGAAGATCACAGCAGCTCCCTCGAGGACCAGCTGAAGCACGGCTATCGACTGGCCACCAGTGTTTCACCTGACAACGAGCGTCTCGAGTCGCTGAAACAACTTTTCAACGAATCCAGAAAGATTGCCGGTGACCAGAACAACGCCGACCAGCTCGCGATGGTCAATGTCGCCAGTGTCCTGCTCAACCTTGATGAAGTCCTTACGCGCTGAGCCATGAACGAATCCCTCATCCAACACGTACGCAAGGCGGAGCTTCAGCACGCCACCCGCCGACAGTTCCTGAGCCAGTGCACCACAGGGCTTGGAGCCCTCTGGATGGCCACGCAGGGAGCCCGGGCGGCAGGAGGACAGTTCGCCCGGCCCGTTCATGATCCTGCCAATCCGCTGAACGCGCTGCCCAGTCACCACGCCCCCAAGGTCAAGCGGGTGATCTACCTGCATATGATCGGCGCCCCCAGCCAGCTCGAGCTCTTCGACCACAAGCCGGTTCTGGAAAAATACGACGGCAAGGACTGCCCATCTGAGTTCCTCGAAGGCAAGCGCTTTGCCTTCATCAAGGGCGTGCCGAAGCTGCTGGGCCCGCAATACCCCTTTCAGCCCTACGGCCAGAGTGGTGCCATGATCTCGGATCGCCTACCCCACCTGGCCAGACACGCGGATGACCTCTGTGTCATCAAGACCATGCAGACCGACCAGTTCAACCATGGCCCGGCACAACTCATGGTCCATACAGGCAACGCCCGCATGGGATATCCCTCCATCGGATCATGGACCACCTGGGGACTGGGCACAGAGAACGAGGACTTACCCGGCTACATCGTCCTGCTCTCCGGTGGACGCCTCCCCCGCGTGGGCAAGGCGCTCTGGAGTTCCGGCTTTCTTCCTTCGGTCTATCAGGGAGTCCAGTGTCGTTCGCAGGGAGATCCTGTGCTGAATGTCTCCAATCCGTCGGACATCACGAGGGAGATGCGGCGGGCCGCCCTCGATTCCCTCAACACCCTGAATCGCAAGACGCACCAGGAATTCAACGACCCGGAAACTCTCACCCGGATCGCGCAGTATGAAATGGCCTTCCGCATGCAGACCGCCGTGCCTGAAGCCATGGACATCTCGAAGGAGCCCAAGGCCATCCAGGAACTCTACGGCATTTCACCCGGCAAGGAATCGTTCGCCAACAACTGCCTCTTGGCCCGACGACTCGCCGAACGGGGCGTCCGCTACATCCAACTCTTCGACTGGGGCTGGGATTCCCACGGTGCCTCCAAGAACGAGGCGCTCAATGAGGGATTCAAGGGCAAGTGCGAGGAAACCGACCGCCCCATCGCCGCATTGCTCACCGACCTCAAGCAGCGCGGCATGCTCGATGACACGCTGGTTGTCTGGAGTGGCGAGTTTGGAAGAACCCCGATGCGCGAGAACCGCGGTGGCGGCGAAATGAAATACGTTGGCCGCGATCACAATCCCGGTGCCTTCACGCTCTGGATGGCCGGCGCTGGAGTGAAGTCCGGATTCACCTATGGAGAAACGGATGAGCTGGGTTACCAGCCCGCCAGCAACCCCGTCCACCTCCGCGACTTCCACGCCACTTTGCTCCACCTCATGGGCTTCGACCACCACAAGCTCAACGTCCCCTTTCAGGGACTGGAGCAAAAACTGACAGGCGTGTTGCCTGCAAAGGTGATCAAGGGTGTGATGAGTTGAGGCCCAAAAGAGGGAATTACTTCGAAGTCGGGGTCGATTTTCGGCTTTCCTCCATCCGAGGGCCAGGCTCGAAAGCGGGACAAAACCCCGCACTCCAGAACCTGCCGGGCGCATTATCCCAAAGGAAAATACAAAGACATGACAGTCCCGCAGTCGCGGGAGAGTGCGCCGCCGCGTGGCGCTTTGGAAGCGGATTGATGATCCCCTGAAGCGGTGCAATCAGTCTCAGAGCCCTGAGTGCGAACCATCGCAGAACGGCGCATTACCCGTCCGCTTGCATTGGCAGAGGAAGGCCTTTCCATCCTTTTCCGCGGTGAACGCCTGTGGGGCAAATTCCGTTCCCGAGTGGGAACCATCACAGAAGGGTTGGGTTCCGGATTCTCCACAGGTGCAGAAGAAGTATTTCTTCCCTGCCTCGAGTTCAACGCCGATGGGGGCCTTGGCTGCTATCTTGGGATCGCTCATTGGATTGCAGATTCGCCTGTTTTCCCAATTCGTCAATACAAGACGAGGTAGGGCCTGTCGCTCCGCGCGGGCCTCTGCTGCGGACGGGCATACAAGATCTCCAATCAGCACAGGAACACCAGACTCGGGCACTCACGGAGTGAATCGCCCTACCCTATTCCTCCGGCTCTGCCCGGAACAATGCCCTGCAGATCTTGAGCTGCTCCCAGCTGAAGCGATCGTCCAGGGCCTCCTTGACGGGGCCAAGGTGGGCGCAACCCTTTTCCCGGAAGACCTCCGTGATCTCGGCGCGTGCCTCATCCGTCAGCACGGACGACGTATCGAGCATCTCGCCGTGCTCGATCCCCGCGGTGATGTGTCCCACCACGGTGCTGATGGCCATGCGTCTCCTTCCTGCAATGTCCTCGGGAGAAAGTCCGGAACGGAAAAGCTCGATGGTCTGGAGCATGGAGGCGCTTTTTCCCTGTTTCCTTGGCTTGGGCTTGGTGACGCCCACCCTTGAAGGGACCGTGTCGAACACCAGCTTGGGATTCTCGGACAGGTAGGCTGATATGGTATCGGTAAAGGTCCTTCCGTATTCCCGGAGCTTCTGTTCCCCCACACCCTGGACGGTGGCGAACTGGGACTCGCCTTCCGGATAGCGGGCAGCCATCTGACGAAGGGAGACATCCGAGAACACCACATAGGGAGGAACCCCCTTTTCATCCGCCAGCTCCTTGCGCAACCTGCGAAGGACTCCGAAGAGCTTTTCATCGCATTCAATCTCACCAGCGCGGTGTTGGGGCTTCTCCTCATCGAGTACGAGGGCCTTGGCCAACTCCAGTTCCACCTCCTCGTCCTTTAAGAAGGCCATCCCCTCGGCGGACAGGCTCAGGGTGTTGAAGCGTTCCGGATCCTGGCTCAGATACCCCAGCCGGACCATGTCACGCCCCAAGGCAGCCCATTCGCGACGGTCCAGTTCGTCACCGATGCCATAGGTACTGAGCTCGGTGTGGCTGAACTTCCGGATCTTCTCGGTGTTGGCCCCGGTCAGGATCTCCACGATGTGGTTGATGCCCACGTCAAAGCCACTCATCTGGCGAACGCGGAAGACGCAGGCCAGGAACTTCTTCGCCGAGGTGGTCGCATCCCAGGTCTCCCTTGGGGTCAGGCAGTTGTCGCAGGCCTCACAGTTCTCCTGTTCATAGGCCTCTCCGAAATATTCTAGCAGATCCACCCTTCGACAGCGCGCCGACTCGGCATAGTGAACCATCTTCTCCAACTGATCCCGCGCCACCGCCTTTTCGTTCTCATCCTCCTTCTCATCGATGAAGCGCATGTGCTTCATCCGGTCTCCGGCGCTGAAGAGCAACAGGCAGTCACTGGGCAACCCATCGCGTCCGGCTCGGCCGGTTTCCTGGTAGTAGCTCTCGATGTTCTTGGGAATGTCGTGATGAATGACAAAGCGGACGTTGGGTTTGTTGATTCCCATGCCGAAGGCAATGGTGGCACAGACGACCGGCACCTCGTCTCGAATGAAGGCCTCCTGGCTTCGCTCCCGTTCCCCCTTCTCCATGCCGGCATGGTAATGAACCGCATCGATCCCGGATGAACGAAGGGCGGAGGCCATGGTCTCCGTGGCCTTGCGCGACTGGCAGTAGACAATCCCGCTTTCCCCATCGCGCTTCTTGATGAAATCAATGATCTGGCCGGTAGCCCCGCTCTTGGGCAGCACGGCATAGTTCAGGTTCTCCCGGTTGAAGCTGGCCACGTAGACCGAGGGCTCACGCAGGCGAAGCTGATGCACGATGTCCTTGCGTACACGCTCCGTCGCCGTGGCGGTCAGGGCCAGGACGGGGAGTTCCGGGAAGCGATTCCTCAGGGTGGCAATCTGGCGATAGTCCGGGCGGAAATCATGTCCCCATTCACTGATGCAGTGGGCCTCATCGATGGCGATCAATTCGATCTTCCAGCGTTCCAGATCTTCAAAGAAACCCGGTGTCATCAGTCGCTCAGGGGCGACATAGAGGAGCTTGTACTCGTGATTGTGAAGCCCCTGAATCCGTCTTGCAGCCTCCCCTGGCTCAAGGGAGGAATTGATGAAGGTGGCAGGGACACCACTGGCCGTCAGCGCATCGACCTGATCCTTCATCAAGGCGATCAGGGGGGAGACCACCAAGGTCAGGCCTTCACGCAGGATGGCGGGCAACTGAAAGCAAAGCGACTTCCCTCCTCCGGTCGGCAACAGGGCAAAGACATCCTTTCCATCGAGCGAATCACGGATGATGTCCTCCTGAAGCGGCCGAAAGGTCTCAAAGCCAAAATACTTCCGCAATGCGGACGAAAGAGTGGAAGATTCCCCGGGCACGGGGGGGATTCTGAATCTCGAATTTCAAATTTCAAATCTCAAATTTTAAAGACACCTCAAGTCCCCATCTGAAATTTGAAATCAGAGATCTGAAATAGACCTTCCTCACCCCAACACCCAACCCGGTTTGGACTCTTCTGAAAGGGGCGTGGGAGCCGTGCCCTTCCGGATCCTTTCCGCCGCCAGGACACCGATCATGGCGGCATTATCGGTGCAAAGCCTGGGTTCCGCGATATGCAGGGAGACTCCCTTCTTCTCGCAGGCCTGCCGGAGTCCGCTTCGCAATCCACTGTTGCAGGAGACGCCACCGCTTGCGGTTACACAGAAGACACCGAGGTTGCGGGCCGCCCGCATGACCTTCTTCACGAGGACTTCCACGATGGCCGCCTGCACGCTGGCACATAGATCCCGAATGGACTGTCCGTCCTCAAGGATCTCCGGATGCTTGTCCAAGCGGTAACGCACGGCCGTCTTCAAGCCACTGAAGCTGAAATCGTAGTTGGGATCCTTGAGCATCGGACGCGGAAAATCGAAACGCGCCGGATCCCCTTCCCTCGCCAGCTTGTCCATTTCAGGTCCGCCCGGATAGGGGAGCCCGATCAATTTTGCCGTCTTGTCAAAGCACTCCCCGGCGGCATCATCCACCGTTCCACCCAAGACCTCATGATCCAGGCTCCCCCGGACGTGAACGATCATCGTATGCCCCCCGCTGACGATCAGGGAGATGTTGGCAGGCATGCTGTCGAAATCAGCGATCAGCGGATCTCCGGCAATCCATGGCGAATACAGATGCGCCTCGTGGTGATGAATGCCGTGAAAGGGTATCCCAAGGGAATAAGCCATGCCCTGGCCAACAGAGAACCCCGCGGCCAACGCACTTGGCAGTCCCGGGCCCTGCGTAGCGGCAATGGCATCCAGCCCCTTTGCCTCAGCCTCAGCCTCACCCAGGGCCTGCCTGATTACCGGCATGAGGTTCCGGAGGTGTTCCCTCGCAGCCAACTCTGGGACCACACCTCCGTATTCGGAGTGCATCTTCATCTGAGACGACACCACATTGGACACCACACATCCGTCACGGATGACGGCTGCGCTGGTCTCGTCACAGGATGTCTCTATTGCAAGCAGCTGCATGAAAAAGGCCCGTGGCATCCAAGCACCACGGGCGATTTCATTGCAATGGGAATTGTTTCCGCGCCAGAGCCTATTTCCTCGCGACCTCCTGCTCGCCCTTCTCCTCCTCGTTCATCAGGAGGGAAAGCCCCTTCAGGACATCGATGGCTCGATCCAACTGGGAATCCGTCACCTCGGCATAGCGGTTGCGCTCTGCCTCATCGTCGATCGAGTTGAGTCCACCGGGGCCACGCTTGATGGCGAGGACGCGCTGTTGCTCGAGGGACATGGGGACATTGATGTCCGGAGTGATGCCACGCTCATGGATGACCTTGTGGCTGGGCGTGTAGTATTTGGCGGTGGTCAGACGCAGAGCCGCACCATTCTCGAGGGGAAGGATGCTTTGCACCGATCCCTTCCCAAAGGTCTGTTCACCGATGATCACGGCATCACAGACTCCCTGTGCGGTGGAATCCTGAAGACAACCCGCGACGATCTCAGAGGCACTCGCACTGCCCCTGTTCACCAGGACCGCGACCCGGACCTTGGAATAATCGACCATTCCCCGACTGCTGTAGGAGGACAACTGGGACTGCTTGCGACCCTCGGTGGTCAGGATGGGGTTGTTGCGTGGAAGAAAGAAGTCACAGATCTCAACCGCCTGATCGAGCAGCCCACCCGGATTGCCCCTGAGATCAAGAACGAGGGAGGTCATTCCCTGGTCCTTCATCCTCTTGAGGGCGCTGCGCAGGTCTGCCGCGGTATGCTCTCCAAACTGAAGCAGGCGGACGTAGCCGATCTGCTCATCCAGAAGCTTGAAGGATTCATCGCGGTCGATGGAATGGCCATTGATGTCCTTGACCGTGGCCACCTTGATGACGGCCCGTTCCACGCTGACCGTGAAGGTATCGGACTTGCCTCTTCGGAAAAGCGTCAGTTTCACCTCGGTTCCGGGACGTCCCCGAAGCTTGCCCACCGCTTCCGTGAGGGTGACATTCTCAGTGGATTCTCCATCGATCTCGACAATCCGGTCACCTGAGATGATGCCCGCATCAAAACCGGGTGTGCCCTCCATCGGCGACACCACGGTCAGCCAGTTGTCCCTGACCGAAACCACGATGCCCAAGCCTCCAAACTCACCCTCAGTGTCGCTCCTAAGGTCCTCGAAGCGCTTGGGGGGCATGTATTCACTGTGGGGGTCGAGGGCGGAGACCATTCCCTTCAGGGCGGCGTTGACGAGTTCCTCGTAACTCACCTTTCCGCTGTCCACATAGTCCTCCCGGATCATTTCCATGACCTGGGTAAGCGTCCTCATGCTCTCGTAGGGATCATCCTTGACCTTGTCGTCGGCCACCATGTTGAAGACCATGGATCCGAGGACCAGGTTGACGACCAATCCGGTGGCCACCACTCCGTAGGCGATTCGATTTTTCATAAGACTTTCTTCGACGGTCCGCAAATTACCCTGTGCCCGTCGCCAAGGCAAGGCGACTCAGGCGTCCAAACCTTCATTTCATTTCGCTGATGAAGGAATTCGCCTCATTGATGGATTTTTCCATTTCGGCGATCAGCAGTCCGATCTCGGATTCGATCGAGGCGAGTTCCGTCTTGAGCGAGGCCACGGCCCGGGCATTCAGGTTGTGCTTTAGAAAGAGCACCTGATCCTTGAAGACGTTCAAAACCGGCTGGATCTTTTCCTCGGCCCTCCGCATCGCACCGATCAGCTGCCGGTAACGAACCTGCGTGTCCATCAACTGTCGCTGGCTGGTGGTGCGAAGGTTGGGGCTGGTATATTCCTCGAGTTCCTTCTCCCACTCGGCAAACAGGTCCTCCGCCACATCCTCCACCTTGTCGATGCGTTCCTGGACATTCTTCGCCTTTTCGGCGCTCCGCTCGTATTCGGCATTCAGCTCGTTGTACTTCAACTCAAGGTCACCTCCGGAATAGCCGGTGACCGCCTTGAACTTTTCGAGCGCCGTCTGGAACTGCTCCTTGGCTTCCTCCTGACCGTCACGCGCTTCGCTGACCCGGTCCACGAGGATGTCCCGCTTGTGCACTCCAAACTTTTCGAGGGTCCCATAGTAGACGGTTTCACAACCGCTTCCGACGAGCAGAAGGCCAACCAGGAGAGTGGCTGGTATGAAGGAGCGACAGGTCGATTCCATGGCTTGGAGCTTTCCATGGAGCCGCCCCCCCGGCAACCCGGTAAAAAAATGTTTCCGCCCAATTGAATACGTATACGTACTTTCCGTCAGACCGACCAACACAACAACGAAAGTGTTGATATGAAAAAACTAGCAGTTGCTCTCTCAATGACCGCTCTTTTAGGAGCCACCACCCTTCCCAATGCCCAAGCCGGCGACAGGGAGTGGGCCACGGCAGGCAAGGTCCTGACCGGATTGTTCGCAGCCTCCGTCCTGTCGGACGCGATCAGTGGTCCGCAATACACGACCACCAGCACCTCGACCTTCTACAGTTCACCGTCCTACTCCCACGGTCCTGTTGTGGTCCAGCAGCCCACCTACGTTCATACGCAGCCCGTCGTCGTTCACCAGGCCCCGGTGGTCGTGCATCAGCCCACAGTCTGCGCCCCACAACCGGTTGTCGTGCACCAGCCGGCTCCGGTGGTGGTCCATCACCACGCACCTATCGTGCGCCAGCCCCTGATCAGCCTGCGCTTCGGCAGTGGCTATCGCGGACACGGTCACTACCACCACGGACACCATGGGCATCATGGTTACGGTCATCCCGGACGTGGTCACGGCTACGGCCGTCGTTGATCGCGAACACCGTTCCAACTTGAAACCGCAAAAGCCCGCCTTCCCGACCAGGGAGGGCGGGCCTCTTTGCATCAAGGTGGGTCACGCGTGGAAGGACTCGATCGGTTCCGCATACCGGGATTTTTCCGGTGCGACATCGGAATCCTCCGGTCCAAAGAACTCTTCAAAGTCTTCCTGCTTCGCGGAATCTCCCGAGCCCATCTCGGGGCTCTCGATCCGCTTCTTGCGTTCAAACATGTTCGAAAGTTCTTCGACCACTTCTCCCAGGGAGTCTGCCTGTGTTCGAATGGTCTTGGCTGCCATCGAAGCCTCGTCGGCATTCTTGGCGGTCGCCTGCACCTGCCCGTCAATCTGCTCCACCGCGGTCGAGATCTGGGAGATGCCCTGGCTTTGTTCCTTCGAAGCGGAGGCGATGTGACTGATGACCGAATCGAGGTCACGGATCTTGGTGGCGATCTCGGAAAGACTCTGAGAGACATGATCGCTGATCTCCACACCGGCCTGGCTCTTGTCGATCGAGTTCTGGATCTTGGCTGCGGTCTCCTGAGCGGCCTCGGCCGAACGTTGGGCCAGGCTTCTCACCTCGTCGGCAACCACGGCAAAGCCCATGCCCGCCTCACCGGCCCGCGCAGCCTCCACGGCCGCATTCAGGGCAAGGATGTTGGTCTGGAAGGCAATCTCGTCGATGGTCTTGATAATGGCGGCGATGCCATCGCTGGACTCCTTGATCTCAGCCATCGCCGACGACATGGTTGCCATTTCCTGGGTTCCCCGGGTGGCCGCCTCACGGCTCTCCGAGGCCAGTGTCTTGGCCCGGCTGGAGTGATCGCGGGTCTCTCTCGTCATTCCTGAAATTTCCTCCAGGGAAGCCGAGGTCTCCTCTACCGAGGCCGCCTGGTGGGATGAGGCATCCGCAACCGCCCTACTTGTGTTGGCCACGATGCGGGAGTTCTCCTCGATCGATTCCGTAATCGCTCCAAGCCTGCCGGTAATCAACTCATGAATACGGACATGGCGCCCGACCTGACCGGCAATGTAGCAGCAAGGCAGGGTCGCGAGGATGACAAATCCGGCATGCACGGCAACATTCCAGAGAGGGGCTTCATAGCTGAAGACACTCTGGGGAAGGAGGAAGTAGAAGGAAACATGGTGTAGTGCGATCGTTCCTGCCGCAGCGAGGATCACCCATGGATTTCCAAAGAGGATCAGGGTGGAAAGAACTGCAAAGACATGGAAGTGCAGCTCGATCATGCCCCGGCCCTGATGGATCAGCAGTGCCGAGAAACACATGGATGCGACGCCATGAATGATCGAGGTCCATCTTGAATCCGGATTGGCGAAAACCAGCAAGCCGGGCCCTGCCAGGATGGCCAACCCCAACAAAAGCGAGGTGCCAACCCCCGACCCAAAGAGAAACGCGGTAATGGAAACCAGCGGAATCTGCGCCGCCAGAAACCAGAAATAGATGACATTGGTCCTGCGCGAATGGCTTGACTCAGAATTCTTCATATTTTGCTTACTCATTAGATCGGTTCAATCGGAATTCCCTTGAGGATGGCCTGCCCTCCTTGAGCGAAACGGGCGCAATCGGGTTGTCAGCTCCGGGTCGCTCATGCAACCGTAGACCGGATATGCCTTTTCCAGCTCTCCTTTCATGGTCATTTCGATGATCTCTGGATGAAGGAACTCCCTTTCCACTGCAGGGAGCCGCATGTTGTATCCACCGGAATAGGCCACCTGACCCGCCGGATCGAAGATCACCAGCCTGGGGCCACCACGGATGCCGTAGATTTCCCGTGCCTGTGCTGCGGAAACCACCTCCAACTCAAAGCCGCTCTTCGTCCAGCCCCCGAGATCACCATCGACTTCGCCGATAAGGATGAGCCTTTGCTCAATCCCCTCAGCGACTTCCTCAGTGAGGAGTCTCTTCGAGAGCATGTCCGAACAGGCACATCCCTGAACCAGAAAATGCACCACAGTCCAATGACCTTTGGTGTCGGTTGCGGGCATGGCCGCACCGGGCGGTATCGGCACAAGATGCTTCGCCATCAGCAGGCCGATGGGGACGGATCCCGAAAAGATCCAGGCCACCGTAAATGCGATTGTCAGGATTCGCTTCATCCCTCTTCCCTATCGGTGGGTGATCTCAAAAAATTGAATGATCCTGAAAGTTTTCCAGTTGCCAACACCCCGAACCTCCACTATCGGACCTGCTTCTTGCCGAAGACAGACGTGAAAAAAGACGCCCAGAAAAAATCCGGAGGGTTCCTGACCCTCCTGCATTGGTTTGACTCGGACGCAGGCGAGCCCTTCGAGGCACGCCCCGATTCCGGCGACAAAGATATCGCGTGGGGCCGGGTGATCCCCTTTGCAGCCTTGCACCTTGGATGCCTGGGAGTCCTGTGGACGGGATGGAGCTGGACGGCCGTCGGGGTGGCTGCAGGCCTCTACTTTGTTCGAATGTTCGCGATCACCGGTTTCTACCATCGCTATTTCTCGCACAGGACCTTTCGCACCAGCCGCTTCGCGCAGTTCCTCTTCGGGCTGCTGGGTGCCTCCTCAGCCCAGAGGGGCCCCTTGTGGTGGGCCTACCATCACCGAGAGCACCACAAGCACTCTGACGAAGTGGAGGACGTGCACTCACCGAGACATCATGGCTTCTTCTGGTCGCACATGGGCTGGATCCTCAATCGAAACAACTTCCCCACGAACTACGAGTCCGTCCGCGACCTTGCCAAATACCCCGAACTCGTCTTCCTGAACCGCTTCGACACGCTGGTGCCCCTTCTCCTTGCTGGAGGACTCTATCTGTCTGGCAGCCTTACCGAAGTGTTCCTCCCCTCGTTGGGCGTGACCGGCTGGCAGCTGGTCGTCTGGGGATTCTTCATCAGCACCACCATTCTTTTCCACGCCACCTGCACGATCAACTCACTCGCTCATGTCATCGGAACGCGGCGCTACGATACGACAGACGACAGCCGGAACAGCCTGCTCCTTTCCCTCATCACCCTTGGAGAGGGCTGGCACAACAACCATCACCACTACATGTCCTCCACCCGGCAGGGGTTCTTCTGGTGGGAGATCGACATCACCTACTACGGACTGAAGATCCTCTCGTGGCTGGGACTGATCTGGGACCTCCGGCCTGTCCCCCGACACGTCAGGGAGAAGGTTTCCTGATTGGCTGACCTCCTTCCACCCGGGGCGGAGGTTCAGGCAAGGGACAATTGCCGTCCCGGTGACAAAGCGTTTTGAAAAATCTCCGGAAACGGTTATCTAAGGGGACCGGAAGCAAGTTGCCAACATGTCTCAAGCCCCCGTCCTCAAACTTGATCAGGTCTCCAAAAGCTTCGAGTCCGGAGAGAACTCGAGGCTCGAGATCCTGAAGAACATCTCTCTCGAACTGAATCGTGGGGAGGCCGTTTCGATCGTCGGCCCCTCAGGTTCCGGCAAGAGCACACTCCTGAACATCATTGGCACCCTCGACCTGCCCGACTCCGGAAGGACGCTCATCAACGGCCATGATGTCGCAACACTCGCCGAGAAGGAGCTGGCGGCACTGCGAAACCAGGAAATCGGCTTCATCTTCCAGTCGCACCATCTGCTTCCCCAGTGCTCCGTGCTGGAAAACGTCCTGACGCCCACCCTTCCCTTGGGAGGCAACGACACAAAGTCCACCGAACGGGCCCGCAATCTCATTGAACGTGTCGGGCTCACCGGTCGGATCGATCACCGCCCAGGGCAGCTCTCCGGTGGCGAAAGACAGAGGGCGGCCGTTGTCAGGGCGCTGATCAACTCACCCAGCCTGGTTCTCGCGGATGAGCCGACCGGGGCTCTGGATCATGATTCAGCCGACAACCTGAGCAACCTGCTTGTCGAATTGAACAACGAGGAAAACATCACACTGATCGTGGTCACCCATTCCATGGACCTGGCAAAGATGATGAAGCGCCAGTTCACGATCAACCAGGGAAGCCTCACCGAGAACCTCTGACGATGGAAGACGAACAACTACCACTCAGATCCTTCATCAAGAATCTCCGGCATTACCATCCAGGCAACCGGAACGATCTCCAACGCTACCGCGTGATCGTGAACTCGGAAGGGGTCTCCTGCAAGAAGCCCACTGGGGACGTCTTCTCCGTCACATGGGAGAAGCTGCAGACCATCCTGATCCAGACCCACGAGCCGATTCCCGGCCTGCCTTCCATGATGTGGATCCTCGGCGGAGATGGCTCCTGCTGCGTCATTCCGCAAGGAGCCCGGGGCGAGGACAACTTCATCGCCTGGATCAAGCAGCTCCCGCACTTCGACCACGAAAAGCTGAAGAAGGCCCTTGAATCCAAGAAGGACGAGTCCTTCCTCTGCTGGGACCGCGCCGCCAAATCGTCCTAGGGCCAAACGACCGGCTCACACCACTCCCTCCCCCTCCTTGGCGCGGGACTCCACCGATTTTGTGGAATCGCATTCGGATATTGTCATTTGAATGCACCTCCGTACCCTTCCGTCCCTGTTCCCTTAACTGACCATTGTTGTGAAAGAGATCAATCAATTCCCTCCTCCCAGCGCCAACCGGCGGGAATTCTTCAAGAAAGTAGGCACCGGATTCCTCGGAACCTTTATCACGGTCGTGCCCGTCCTTGCCGGACTGGCCGTACTTGTCGATCCACTGCGCAGGTCCTCTGGAGCCGCCAACGGAACCAAGGTCGCCTCGCTCGACGCCCTTGAAATCGGTGGAACCCCGATGAAGTTCCCGGTCCTCAAGGATCGCATCGACGCATGGAACAAGACACCCAACGTCCCCGTGGGCAGTGTTTATCTCCAGCGGGTCAGCGAGACCGAGGTCCGCGCCTTCAACACCATCTGCCCACACCTTGGATGCTCAGTGGACTACCGCAAGGAGCATGAGGGCTACTACTGCCCCTGCCATGACAGCAAATTTTCCGAGGAAGGAGCACGCGGCGACGGAAGCCCCAGCCCACGAGACCTCGACAGCCTCAGCGTCGAGATCCGCGACAACGAGGTCTGGGTTGAGTTCACCAATTTCAAGACCGGCATCACCTCCAAGACACCCCAGGCATGAAGACCCTTCTCGACTGGCTGGAC
>CAZKNW010000018.1:0-19120 GCA_964554035.1 uncultured Verrucomicrobiota bacterium | reverse complement strand
TGACGCTGATCTGCTTTCAGGACAGCAGCAACCCGATCTACGACAAGGTTCACCTGCTGGTGATCAACCGCTCCGACCTGGGGGATGCCCCTCCTGAGGATGCCCCCGTCTTTGCCTCGCAGGATAGTATTGTCACCGCAAGCTGGAGCCAGGGGGAACACAGCTACATCCTTGCGGGTCATGGGAGTGACAACTTTCTTGGGAAATACTTCTGATCCGAGGGAGCCCACTTTCCTTTCCAATCACCAGATGAGCACATTGAAGACGGAATCGGCGGTCAAGGAACGATACTCCGCGGCGGCCAAGGCACAGGAGGCGGCGCTTTGCTGTCCGGTTGAATACGACCGCAAATACCTTGAGATCATCCCTGACGAGGTCATCGAGAAGGACTATGGATGCGGCGACCCCAGTCGTTACCTGAAGCCTGGCGAGACGGTCCTCGATCTTGGCAGTGGTACGGGAAAGATCTGCTTCATCGCGGCCCAGGTCGTGGGTCCGGAGGGGAGGGTCATCGGGGTCGACATGACGGATGACATGCTGGAAACCGCCCGTCGCAACCAGCCCGTTGTGGCGGAGCGTCTGGGATATGACAATGTCGAGTTTCGCAAGGGGCGCATCCAGGACCTGGCACTCGATCTGGAGAAGCTGGACAGTCGACTCAAGGAGCATCCGGTTGGGGATGTGAACGCCTTTCTGGACCTGGATGAAGTCACCCGCGGACTGCGCGAGGCGGAACCGCTTGTCGGGGATGAAAGCGTGGATGTCGTCGTTTCCAACTGCGTGCTCAACCTGGTGGATGCCCGCCTCAAGCCCCGGCTTTTCCAGGAGATCTTCCGTGTGCTTCGCAAGGGAGGCAGGGCGGTGATCTCCGACATTGTTAGTGACGAGGAACCCACCGACGGGATGAAGAATGATCCAACGCTGTGGAGCGGCTGCATTTCGGGAGCCCTGCGGGAGGATGCCTTTGTAAGGGCCTTTGAAGATGCAGGCTTCGTCGGGATCCGCATCCTGAAGCGGGATGAGAAACCATGGCAGACGGTGGAAGGGATTGAGTTTCGTTCGGTGACGCTGGAGGCCTTCCGTCTGGATGTGTCGGCCGGTGTGGATCGTGGACAGGCCGTCATCTACAAGGGGCCTTTCAAGAAGGTCCTGGATGACCGTGGCCACCACTTCGAGCGTGGGCTTCCTGCGGCGGTCTGTGACCACACCGCACGGCTGTTTTCATCGGAGCCCTATGCCGGCCACTTCGAGGTGCTGGAGCCACTTGAGGAGAAGAAGACTCCTGAGGTCTTCGACTGGACCGGGATGAAGTGGCGTGATCCACGCGAGATGAAGGGAAGCAACTACCGGCTCACGACGGAGGCCGGCAGTTGCTGTGAAGGTGACTCGTGTTGCTGATTCGGCCCTAGAAGCCGATGTTGACGCTGCTGGTCAGGCGCTTGTCGACCAGGCCCTTGGGTTTCACCATGGAGGTCTCGAAGGCGAACCCCAGTGAGATCCTCTTTGTGATCCTGGAGCTGAAGCCCCCGCCACAGAGGACCCGGGTTTCACCGGCGGCCTGGCTCGCACCCAAGTTGATGAGGTCGTAGCCTTCCACTGCGAAAGGCGTGGCGTTGGCGCTGTTCAGGGTGGTGAATGCATTCAGGGAAACGAAGGGAATGAAGTACTGGCAGGTCCAGTAGTCCAGCTGGAGGCTGTAATGCGCGTTGGCCGTCTCGGCGGAGAAGTCATTCGGTATCCTCAGGCCTACGTTTGCCATGGCGTGAAAGTTGCCACAACCCTTGGCGGCCGAAACGAAAAGGTCCCACTCCCCCTTGCCATTGCCCTGGAAGACGCGTTGATGCCCGGTCGGGAGTTCCACCTCCAGTCCCGGTGCCAGGATGAACTGGGCTTCCTCGTTGTCGATGAGGGCATACTTCACGCCTGCCGCCAGGTCGCCGAATCCCGATTCGTGGGAAAGCAGTCCGGGATTGGCGTCGATGTAGCCATCCTTGGTGGCGATGATGGCCAGCCTGTCATTGACCGCCCAGCGGATCTGTGCCGCGTAGAGGAAGAGGTCACCGCCGACAAAGTCCGGAGGGTCCGCGATCTTGTTCCACATGAAGACAGGTTCCAGTTCCGACTTGATGAAAGGGCTCTCGAAGAAGACCGGGTTGGAGATCGGGCTGGATACCTTGTCCTTCCACGATTCCGCCTGAAGACCGAGATGCGCTCCCAGGATGAGGGCGAGTACGAGGGTGGTGTGAAAATGGGCTTTGCTTGAGTTCATGGGGTTCCTTTCAGAAGTATTCTTTCAATACCATTAGGCATCGGGATGGCTTTCGTTTCCGTGTATCTTGCTGAGAATTCGCCCTTTTTTGTCCGAAGGCTGCAAAGGGTTGCGCGGCGGATGATCTGTGCCAGTTTTGCAGCCCATGATCAGGATCTGTGACTGTGAGGAAACGGGTTGTCCCGGCGACTGGGAGCAGTTGCCGGAATCAGGGGATGTGGACATGCGTTGTTGCACCGCCTGCTTCAGGGCGGTCTACAGGTGTCATGTGAAGGAGGAGGTGTTCCTGAGAAAGCAGGCCGGGCAGGTCGCGGCGCTTGTTTCCAACAAGTCCCTTCCTTCCTGAAGGCGATTGTTTCCGTATTGTCGTTTGTCATTCTGGCCTCTTCTGCGAATCTTTCCCCATGGAGTTGGAGAAGAAACGAGTCGTCGTTCTCGGAGGAGGCTTTGCGGGACTGACCTTTTGCCAGAAGTTCTTCCACCCGGATGCCGAGGTGGTTCTGATTGACCGGCAGAACCACCATCTGTTTCAGCCCCTTCTATACCAGGTTGCCACGGCGGGCCTGAGTGCGCCCGACATCGCCAAGCCCATCCGGTCCATCCTCAACAACCGTCAGCACGTATCCGTACTGATGGATTCGGTCGAGGATTTCGACCTGAAGAGGAAAAGGGTTGTGTGCGAGGGAACGAAACTCGATTACGACTATCTTGTCGTGGGTTTGGGTGGTGTGACCTCCTACTTCGGGAATGATGACTGGGCGGAATTTGCACCGGGCCTCAAGTCACTGGATGATGCCATCCGGATCCGCCGTGACCTGTTGCTGGCCTTCGAGAGGTCCGAGGCGGAGTCAGACCCGGTAAAACGGGAGCGCCTGCTGACCATGGTGGTGGTGGGAGGAGGTCCCACCGGTGTGGAACTCGCAGGTGCCTTTGTGGAACTGGCAAAGCGCGTCCTCAAGAAGGACTTCAAGAACGTGGACCTGGGTCAGGCACGGATCATCCTGATCGAGGGGGGCGATCGCGTCCTCGGGCATCTTGCTCCTGAGTTGAGCGAAAGCGCGCGGAAGCAGCTGGAGCGATTGGGGGTCGAGGTCAGGACCCACACACGCGTTTCCAGGATTGAGGAAGGAAAGGTGCGGATCGGGCGTGAGGTGCTTCATGCAGGAAACATTATCTGGGCCGCCGGCGTGGGTGGCTCGCCGCTGGCAAAGCGGCTTGGTGTGGAGACCGATCGTTCGGGCCGGGTGAAGGTGGAGCCGGACTGCAGTGTGCCCGGATATCCGGAGGTCTTTGTCGTGGGTGACATGGCCCACCTGGTGGACGCCAATGGAGTCATGGTCCCCGGAGTTTCACCGGCCGCGATCCAGATGGCGGAGCACGTCTCTGGTATCATTCGTGATGACCTGAATGGGATCGGGAGGGAGCATCGCCCCGCCTTCACTTACTGGGACAAGGGTACCATGGCCACCATCGGTCGCAGTGCGGCCGTTGCACAGATAGGCCAGATGCAGCTTGCCGGGTTCATGGCGTGGCTGGCCTGGCTCGGTGTCCATCTGCTTTTCCTCATCGGCTTTCGCAACAAGATCGCCGTCTTTCTACAGTGGGTGTATTCCTATGTGACCTATCGAAGGGGCGCCCGGATCATCATGGGGGCGACGCCTCCACCTGAAAGGCGATTTCGAAGCATCCCAAGTCGGAAAACTCCAGCCCGGAAGAAGAAAGCTTCCTGAGTTTGGGAACATTCCTCAATTTGGAAAACTTTTCATGATTGTTTCCGGAACGATGCGGAATCCGCAACGTGCCTGAGGCTCCTTTTTCACGACGTCGTGTGACAATGGTGAGATGCTTCAGGATGTGAAGGGGCGTTTTTTAGTTTCACTGCTGGTGCTGGGGTGGTTCTTCGGAGTCATGGAAGGCCCCTGTGCCCTGTTGCTTGCAGATGACTTCGGCACCTGGAATGGGATCTACATCCGGATGCTCAACACCGAGCACGTCGACCTTGTCACGCTTTCCCATGCCCGGCTTTACGATGAAAGCTCAGAGCTGCATCAGTACTTCATCAGTCAACGTCTTGTCTATGACGCCCATCCCAACCTGCAGACGGGCGTCAATTACACCCACCTCTCGATCCGCAGCGACAACCAGTTCGACTTCACCGGCCAGCATAGGATGGAACTGGTGCTCACCCCTCGCTGGGATGCCACCGAAAAACTGAAGCTGGAACTGAGGAACTGGCTGGAGTTGCGATGGATCGATCGGCTACCCGGTCCCAGACTGAGGAGCCGACATCGGCTGGGGATGCGATACAAGTTGAGCGGCATGGGCCGGCTCACTGCGCTCTATGCACACAACGAGTTCTTCTTCGACTACCATGCCCACCAATGGAATCAGAACCGGTTTGTCCCCATAGGCCTGCGGTTCCGCCTCACCGACAAGACCGGTCTCAGTGTCCACTACATGATGCAGTCCAACCTCAGGAGTCACCAATGGAAGAACACCCATCTCCTGGGCACCACCATCAGCATCCTCTTCTGAAGTTAAGAACAGTGAGGAAGATGTACGCCGCAGATTCAGAGCTCCCACAGATTGATTCCTGCAAAGGGATTGGGAGAAAGGTAATCCTGTAGAGGTCTTTCGGTGTGCTCAAGACAAGTAGGGGTGACGTAGACCTGAAGATTGGCAAACTGTTTCGCGAAGCGTCCTGGAGTGCTGGGCTTCGTCCCGCTTTGCGGAAGGTGGCGATTCCTCTTCGGTGATTGAGGGGATTCCAGTTCCGTTGCCCAAGCGTAGGCTTGTCGATGGGACCAAGCGAAAGCCACAATAACCTCATGACCCCGCGCCGCCTGATAATCCCAATCCTTCTGTCTCTATGGTTCGTTTTCACCGTTTCTGCAGCCGGCGATGAGAAGAAGGTGGTCATTGGATTGATTGGGGATTCCACGGTTGCCACGACCTATGGTTGGGGGCCTCCTTTCGCACTTCGCTTCAAGGAGGGTGCGGCGGTGCTGAACTTCGCCAGGAACGGCGCCACGCTGGATTCGCTTTCCAAAAAGCTGGATGCGTTGCTCGCTGAGAAGCCGGATTATGTTCTGGTTCAGTTTGGACACAACGACATGAAGCGCTACGGTGCCGAGGCCTATGGGCAAAAGCTGAGTGGTTACGTGGAGCGCATTCGCAAGGCGGGGAGCAAGCCTGTGGTGCTCAGTTCGGTGACGAGGAGGAACTTCGATGACAAGGGAAGGATCGCGCCGAGGGTGATCGAGGGAGACCGCACCCTGCCCGCCTTTGCGAAGGTCGCGAAAGCTGTTTCCAGGAAAGCCAAGGTGCCCTTCATCGATTTGAATTCCATCAGCATCGAGCACCACAACCGGATTGGGCCGGAAGCCAGTGCCGCCTACAACTTCAACGAGAACGACAAGACCCACTTCAGTCCGGAGGGAGGCGCCGCGACAGCCGATCTGATCCTGAAGGAGCTGCGCGCAGCTGTTCCGGAATTGGTGCCCTGGATCCTGTCGAGGAATTGATGCTTTCCGGATCTTGAAGGACGGGAAAAGTACACCGGGAGGGACTCGAACCCCCGACAACCTGGTTCGAAGCCAGGTGCTCTATCCAACTGAGCTACCGGTGCGATCGGGAGGGCACTGATTGAAGCGGTCGCGTGAACAGGGGTCAAGGTTCCATGCTGAAGGCGTAGGACCTCAGACTGTTGGTGTCGATCCAGATGAAGGGCTGCTGTGGATAGTCACGTGGCAGGGTAAGGCCCTCCTCCAGCTCTCCCGGATGCCACCATTCCGGAGGCGAGGCAGGCAGCTGCTTCAGGAAGTCCCTGGGTTCCTGTCCGGATCCCTTGATCGGCACGAACTCCAGTTTGTTGGTTTCGGCGTCGAGACCAAGAGGATGGTACATCTGGTAGTGTTGCAGGGCCCATTGCCTGGCGGCATCGACAGGAGCGTCGAAGAGGATGTAGGAGACGCCCCCGGCGCGCTGGGTCCTCTTGACCTGGATGTGGTTCACGGCATCCGAGAACCCGAAGTCCGTCCCGCTCAGTTCAAAAAGCTCCCCGTTGCTGTCGGCGGTGTATTCCTCCTGTTTTTCCGGCACGGAGAAGACCACCCATGTGACCACCACCATGAAGAGCCCGAAAACGACATTGTGCCACATGGGTCTGGGCGGGGTGGTCGGGATGTCTTCTTCGGGTGCCGGATGCTCTTCCATTTCTTTGCAAAAAAGATTGTCCAATCCCGTCGGGAAAGGACTTACTGGTGAACATATCCCTGTTGGTATTTTGATTTCCATGAAGAAAAACCAGACTTTCTGGGCGGCGGTGGTGTTGCTCCACCTTTTTACCTTTTCAGCTTCTGCTGCGACCCTGTTTGTTGAGGCCGAGAGCTTTGACACCCATGGAGGCTGGAAGCTCGACACCCAGTTCATCGAAAACATGGGGTCACCGTACCTCCTCGCCCATGGACTTGGCCAACCGGTGAAGGATGCGACGAAGTCCATTGAGGTGCCTGAGACAGGTGAATACCGGGTTTTGGTCCGCACCAAGGACTGGGTGGCGGTCTGGGATGCCGAGGGCAAGCCAGGACGCTTCGAGTTGCATATTGATGGTGCCTCGACCGGTGAATATGGCAGTGAGGGTGCGCAGTGGCATTGGCAAGAGGGGAAGACCGTTTCACTGAAGAAGGGAACCCACGAGCTGACCCTCAAGGACCTGACCGGCTTTGATGGGCGCTGTGATGCGATCATTCTCACGACCGACAAGGGCTACCAGGCACCCAACAGCAACGAGCCACTCGCCGCATGGCGCAAGCGTCTCCTGGGGCTGGCCGACAAGGCGGAGGTCAAGGACGGCTATGACCTTGTGGTCATTGGTGGGGGCTATGCCGGCATGGCCTCGGCGATCTCCGGTGCACGCATGGGCTGCAAGGTGGCCCTGATCCAGAACAGGCCGGTGCTCGGAGGCAACGGAAGCTCCGAGATCCGTGTCTGGGCGATGGGAGGAACCCGACGTGGTCTTTATCCCCACCTGGGCGGCATCGTGGAGGAATTCATGGACAAGGCGACCTTGTCGCCGGGTACCTACGAGGAATTTGGCGACGACAAGAAGGAGGAACTGGTCCGGGCCGAGGACAAGATTGACCTTCATCTCAACACACACGCCTACAAGGTGAAGACCCAGGGCAGCCGGATTGAATCGGTCACCGCCTTCAACACGAGGACCGGACAGGAGATCGTCTTCAAGGGAACCCTCTTTGCGGATTGCACCGGGCATGGAACCATTGGTGCCCTGGCCGGGGCGGATCATACGATCCAGGAGGAGGGGCACCTTGGCATGAGCAACATGTGGCGCTGGGAGGAAGGGGAGAAACCGGTTGAATTCCCGGAGGCCTCCTGGGCGCTCGATCTCAAGATGGATGACTTTCCCTATCCGGTGCGCGGACATGGGCAATGGTTCTGGGAGAGCGGCTTTGACAAGCATCCCATCCATGACCTGGAGCTGATCCGTGACTGGAACCTCCGCGCCGTCTACGGGGCCTTCAACGCGATGAAGAACAAGGACGGTCGCGAGAAGCACCGAACTGCCTATCTGACCTGGGTGGCCTATGTGGGTGGAACGCGTGAGTCACGCCAGTTGATGGGGGATATCGTGCTGACGCGTGAGGACATCGTGGAAAAGAAGGCCTTCGATGACGGCTGTGTTCCCACTACCTGGGACATTGATCTCCACTATCCACGTGAGCAATACGCCAAGAGCTATCCGGACAATCCCTTCATCTCTAAGGCGGTCTTCGACAAGAGTGTGGACCGCAAGGAGGGATACCCGGTGCCCTACCGCTGTTTTTACTCACGCAACATCGAGAACCTTTTCATGGCGGGCCGCAATGTCAGTGTTACTCATGAGGCCCTTGGAACGGTACGCGTGATGAAGACGGGTGGCATGATGGGAGAGGTTGTCGGCAAGGCCGCCTCGATCTGCAAGGCGCACGCCTGCCTTCCACGTGATGTCTACCACAACTACCTCGGCGAGTTGAAGGAGTTGATGAGCATCCGTGGTGTCTCACGCCGTGATAGCGTGGAAAGCCCGATCTACATTCCAAAGGATGCACCCCACCTGATGCCTCCGGGAGTGGAGTACCAGGACCCGACCATGATGCCCGGGCTGGTGATTGATGACTCGCAGGCCGATGTGAAGGGCGACTGGAAATCGGGAGAGGGGCTCAAGAACTACATTGGTGATCACTATCTTTACCTGGGCGGCAAGGCGAGGGGATCCGTCGCCTTTGAATGGACCCCGGAGGAGACCGGTGTGTTTGACGTCAGGGTGTCGCACCAGCCGCATCCGAACCGCTCCAGCAGGACCAAGGTGCAGGTGCATGCCGCCGATGGCGTCAAGGACCACCTTGTCAACCAGCAGGAGGAACCCAAGCTGCCGGGAGGTTTTGTCTCCCTTGGAGAGCACTACTTCCGCAAGGGGGTCAAGGCCTCCGTGGTAATCCTGACCGACGGCGCCGACGGAAACGTCCACGCGGATGCGGTTCAGATCATCAAGCCGTAGCCAGGCCCCCTGTTTCATTTCCGTGCAGGCGAAGGCCCCTCCTCAAGAGGGGCTTTTCCTTTGGGTGGGCTTTGCTAGGATGCAGCCGTTCCAGATGTCCTGATGATGCGTTTGCTATCCATCTTTTTCCTGTCCTGCTGGGTCCATGTCACCTGGGCCGGCGAAGCCTTCTACCAGGAGAAGGTGAAACCCCTGTTGAAGGAGCGCTGCTATTCCTGTCATGGCGTCCTGCAGCAGAAAGGAAAGCTTCGGCTCGATTCGGTGGAACTCATGAAGGAGGGCGGGGCCCTGGATTCCGGAAACCTCCTTGAGAGCGAACTGTTCAAGCGACTGACATCCACCGATGAGGACGAGCGGATGCCGCAGGAAGGAGCCGCCTTCAAGGAAGAGGAGATTGCCTTGATCAAGGCCTGGCTGGAGATGGGGGCGCCTCATCCGGTGGATGAGAAGGCTGAGCGCGCACCGGAGGAACACTGGGCCTTTCAGGCGATACAGCGACCTGCGATCCCCGGGGATGGAGAAGCCCACCCCGTGGATGCGTTCCTTGCAGGTCATCATGAGCGACTTGGGCTGCTGCCTCAACCAAGGGAGGAGGCAGGCCTGTTGGTCCGACGGCTGCACCTCGACCTGACTGGTTTGCTTCCGGGTAACGAGTGGCTGGGTGTGGAGAATCTCTCGGATGCGGAATGGGGAAGGCTGGTGGATGAACTCCTGGCCGATCCTGCCCATGGAGAACGATGGGGGCGTCACTGGATGGATGTCTGGCGCTATTCCGACTGGTACGGACTCAACAAGCAACTGCGCTTCAGCAGCAAGCATCTATGGCATTGGAGGGACTGGATCATTGAGTCCCTGAACGAGGACAAGGGCTACGACCGCATGATCCTGGAGATGCTGGCGGGGGATGAACTGGAACCAGACAACCCGGAGGTCGTTCGTGCCACAGGATACCTTGCCCGCAACTACTACCTCTTCAACCGCACGACCTGGCTGGATTCCACGATCGAGCACACCTCCAAGGCCTTTCTGGGGCTGACGATGAACTGCGCAAAGTGCCACGACCACAAGTACGATCCCCTCAGTCACGAGGACTACTACCGGATGCGTGCAGTCTTTGAACCGCACCAGATCCGCCTGGATTCGGTGGGTGGAGAACTGGATTTTGAAAAGGATGGGCTGCCAAGGGCCTTCGATGACCATGTCGATGAAAAGACCTGGATCCATGTCCGTGGCGATGAGAAGCAACCGGACAAGACGCGTCCCATTCAACCTGGGGTGCCGGCCATTCTCGATCGTCACGGTTTCGAGGTGAAGGCGGTGGAGCTCCCGGTCGAGGCCTATGCCCCAGGGGCCAGGGAAGCGGTGCTTTCCTCCCATCTCGCTCAGGCCGTGAAACGTCGCGACGACTCTGCAAAGCGACTGGAGGATTTGGAGTCCAAGGAGGAAACCAAGCCTGTGAAGAAGCGGAACGAGGGGTTTTTCCTCCAGGTTGATGCCTCTTCAAGGGAGAGTCTTGAGAAGGATTGGGAAGTCAATGGCTCGCAGTGGAGGCTCAAGGAAGGAGGGATCCATCTGGAGCAGGTGGGAACGGATCATTTCATTCGTTCACGCAGGAACGTGGAGGGTGACTTCCGGGCCGTGATGCACTTTACGACCTCCGGAGGCAACAAGTGGCGCTCGGTGGGCTTGAGATTCGATCTCCGGAATGGAGGTGCGGAATCCCACACCGTCTATGCCAGTGCGGTGGAGGGAGGCCAGAAGGTCCAGGTTTCCCACAATGTCAAGGGACGCTCCAGCTATCCGGCCGACGGCAGGAAGTCCATGACGGTTTCCCTCAATGCGGAACACATTCTCGATGTGCGTGTGCAGGGCAGGTTGCTCAACGTCTACTTTGATCGGGAGCTGGTGATCGTCTATCCCTTGCCAGAGAGGAATCCGGGGCATTTGGAGGCCTTCTTCTTTGATGCGACCGGTGTGCTGCATTCCCTTGAGGTCGAAGGGTTGCAGGGAACGCTTGCCAGCAAGCTGGATGGCAAGGTCGTGGATCTGCTTGGAGCGACGGAGGAGGACCGACTTGCCAGGGTGGGCCTTGCCAGGGCCGGGTTGTCGGCTGCCCAGGCCCACCTTGCGATGGTTGAAGCCAAGGTGGAGGCGGAAAGGGCGCGTCGCTCGGGCAGCGGAGGCAGCGACCTCGAGGCGGCCTTTGAAAAGGCTGCGGAGGCGGACAGGGCTTATCAGGTGGAGACCGGAAGGGTGAACGTCCTCAAGCTGGAAGGGGATTTGGCGAAAGCGAATGGGAAGGACGAGAAGAAGGCGAAGGACCTGACCTCGAAACTCAAGGCGGCCCGCAAGCACCTTGAGGATCTCGAGGATGGCAGGACGAAGGTGCCCTATGAACCGCTCAAGGGAAGCCTCAAGTCCCCGGAGACTCCCGAACACAAGCAGGGCGATTATCCGGATGTCTATTCAGGGCGCAGCACCGGGCGTCGGCTTGCGCTTGCGCGGTGGATGATTGATGAGCGGAATCCGCTTACCGCACGCGTGGCGGTGAATCACGTGTGGATGCGCCACTTTGGCGAGCCTCTGGTGGAAACCGTCTTTGACTTTGGCAGGCGTGCTCCTGAGCCAGAGCTGCTTGACCTCCTGGACTGGCTGGCCTCGGAATTGATTTCCTCCGGATGGAGCATGAAGCACCTGCACCGGATACTGTGCACATCGGATGCCTATCGCCGGACCAGTTCCGCCGCCGGCGCGATGTCGGTGAACATGGAAAAGGATCCGGCCAACCACTACTACTGGCGCGCGCATTCACGAAGGATGGAGTCGCAGGTGGTTCGTGATGTGGTGCTCCAGCTTTCAGGATCGCTGGACCGCCAACTGGGTGGCCCATCCCTGGTTGCGGCAGAAGAGGATGGGCGGGGCAGGCGCAGTCTCTATTTCAAGCACAGCCGGGATGACCAGCATGCCTTCCTGACCCTTTTCGATGATGCGGACATCCATCAGTGTTACCGTCGCAGCGAAAGCGTCGTACCCCAGCAGGCGCTGGCGTTGTCGAACAGCAAGCTGGCGCTGGAAGCTTCCGCGCGGATCCGGGACCGGTTCGTCGGGAATGTGGAACAGAGGAACAAGGCTGAAGCCCAGGTGCGGAAGCTGTTCCAGATCCTTTTGGGTCGGGATGTTCAGGATGAGGAGAAGAAGGCCTGCCTGGATTTCCTTTCGCAACTGCGTGAAGCCGCTGCGGCAAACGGAAGCGGGGATCCGGAGGCGGATGCCTGGGAGCGCCTTGTCCATGCCCTGTTGAACCACAATGACTTTGTGACCATTCGATGAATCCATACGACTCTATCAACCGGAGGGCCCTCCTGGGCGGACTTGGCGGTGTCGCGCTCGGGGCAATGCTCCAGCGTGATGCCATGGCATCCGGCGGACTGGAAATTCCGGATGGCAATCCCCACCTGGCACCCAAGGCAAAGAGTGTGATCTGGCTCTTCATGCGGGGCGGGGTGAGCCACATGGAAAGCTTCGATCCCAAGCCGGCCCTGGACAAGTATGCCGGGAAGACCATTGCCGAGACACCCTATGCCCATGTGCAGGATCCGGAACGGCTGAAGAACGTCCGGGTGGTGGTGGTCAACGACGCCAATGGTCAGCAGCGGAACGAGATTTATCCCCTTCAGCAGACGTTCCGGAAGCATGGGCAAAGCGGCATCGAGATCAGTGACTGGTTTCCCCACATTGGTTCCTGTGCCGATGACATCGCCTTTGTCAGGAGCATGTGGACGACGGATGACAACCATGGGGCACAGGTCCAGTTTCATTCCGGTCGGCATACGCTCGATGGTCGCCATCCGACCATTGGGGCCTGGGTGAACTACGGACTGGGTTCCCTCAACCAGAATCTGCCACAGTTCATCAACATGGGGCCCCGCTTCTTCGACAGGAGGGACGGTCATTACCTGGGCCCTGCCTACGACTCCGTGACCCTGAAGATGGATCCGGCGAATCCGCTTCCATTTGCAAGGCCCGAGGCGGCCTGGCCAAGGAACGAACAGCAACTGGGTTTTGACCTGGTGCGCAGATTGAACCGTATCTCGCAACGGCAGCATCCGGACGATCAGGAGCTGGAGGCCCGGATCCGCTCCTATGAACTGGCGTTCAGGATGCAGACCGCCGTTCCGGAGACGATGGATGTGGAGGACGAGCTGGAGGAGACCAAGCGTCTTTACGGCCTCGACCAGGACAACACGAAGGAGTTTGGGCGGCAGCTTCTGGCCGCACGCCGTTTTGCCGAGCGGGGTGTCCGGTTCATCCAGATCATGCACGGTGATGGCGCGGCGGGTGCCTGGGATGCCCACAGCAAACTGAAGAGCAACCACACCAAGCTGGCCGGGCAGGTGGACCGGCCAATCGCTGGATTGCTGACCGACCTGAAACGCCGAGGGATGCTGGATGAAACCCTGGTGGTCTTTGCCACCGAGTTTGGACGGACCCCGGGATCACAGAGGGGAGACGGACGGGATCATCACCCATTTGGCTTTTCCATCTGGATGGCCGGCGGAGGAATCAAGGGAGGGATCGCACATGGGGCGACGGATGAGATCGGTTTCCATGCCGTGGAAAACCGGCATTACGTCACTGATGTCCATGCCACGCTTCTTCACCAACTGGGAGTGAAGTCCCACAAGATGGAGGTGGAGGGGCACAAGCGCCTCGAGAGGGATTTCGGAGAAGTGATCCGCGAGATCCTTTGAGGATCAGAGGGTTTTCCTGCCGTCCTCTGGAAAGAGCCCCGTCACGTCATTGTTCCCCTTTGAGTCGAAGGGCCAATCCTCAGGTGAGGGCGGTGCCGTGTCCTGGACGGGATTGGTGAAGGGGGCGTTCTCAAGGATGATATCTCCTTCGCTCAGGCCTCGGATGATCTCGACCGCCTCCTCATCGTAGGCGCCCACGACCACGGGAGTGGTGCTGACTTCACCGTCTTCCCACTTGAAGGCGACCGTCTGCCCGTTGGAAGTGGTGACGGATTCCGCAGGAACGGTGATGACGTCACGAAGCTCGTCGATCGGAATGTGCACGGTGGCATTCATGCCCGGCTTGGCATCCGGAATCGGTTCCTCGATCCTGATCTCGGTGATGTAGGTCCTCAGGTTAGGCTGGTAGTAGGACTGGCGGCTGTCCGGAACCGGGCTGATCTTGGAGACCGTCCCCTTGAAGCGACGACCGGGAAAGAGGTCCAGTTCGAGTTCCGCATCCTGTCCCTTCTCGAGGCGGTGAACCATGGATTCATGTACGCTGATGGACACCTTGAGGTCCGAGTAGTCGGGAATCGTGGCCAGGGTCTGCTGCCAGTAGACCCGGCTTCCCTCCTCGATCAGTTCGCGTCCGCGATTGTAGCGATCCATGGGATACACAAGCATGCCTGAGCGGGGGGCCCTGATCTTGGTGGCCTCGTACTGGCTCTCGTACCACTCAAGCTTGTCCTTGTAGGAAAGGTAGCTGTATTCCCGGGTCTTCACCTTGCTCTGTGCCAGGGCCAGGGACCGGGAGGTCTCGAATCCGATCCTCTCAAGGTCGGCCTGGGCCTCCTCAAGGGCCCTCCTGAACTTCTGGACCTTGACCGGATGGTTGTATTCAACGGCCATCTTTCTCTGCATTTCCGCCTTCTCTAGGGCATTCTTCAGCTTGTTGACCTCCATCCGCTTCTTCTCAACCGTGGACCGGGAGTCGAATCCCTGCTCGTGGAACTGTTCGGCGAACGCAAGCTGTTCCTCGGACACGATCAGCTTCTCCCGTGCCTCCGTGATGGCGCGTTTGTAATCGCGGAGCTGTTGGGGCCATGTGCCTTCCTCATACTGGCGCAGGTCCAGGGCGGCAAACTCCAGCACCAGTTCTGCCGACCGGAGGTCCGCTTCAATGGTGCTTCGGGAGATCTCCAGCTGTTTCTTGCTCTGCTCTAGGTCGAAAAGGGCCTCCTCCACGCGAAAACGATAGCTCTCGAGGCGTTCATCGATGTCGGAGTAGTCGAATTCCATGATCAGGTCACCTTCCTTCACCATGGAGCCCTCAGGCAGGGCAAAGATGACCTTCGTGGAATAGCGGTAGTCGTTGACGATCGCGTAGGGATTGACCGCCTTGACGTCGCCGAATTCCGTGATGGTGATCTCCATGTCGCCCTTCTGGACGACCAATGTGTTTGGAGGGACCTCCTCTCCGGGTGAGGTGAGACCGATTGCCAGCAGGAGAATCACCCCGGCTGCACCCAGTGAAAGAAGCCATTTTCCCTTGGAAAACCCTTTGTTTTTATCCTGATCCATTAAAAAAACGTCATGCACCATGGCCACGCCTTGTCCCGTGTCGCAGGGAGAACATGGCCCTGGCGCTACTCAAGACGGGCGGTCTTCATACGTATTCACACGATTTGTTTCAATTGTGCGGTGATGATTTCCGTGAAAAACGAGGTTCATTCATCGTTTCGATGAAAAAATGACCTGATCCTGTCATTCTGGTCCGCGACCCTTCATCGACATCCGGAACTTTACTGGCCAACTTCTTGTCGGCGCTGAACCAAGGCCGAATATCATGGAACATCAATTTGTGCTGAGCAAAATAGTCGCAACTCTCGGTCCTGCAACCTCGAGTCCCGAAGTGATTGCGAGTTTGATCGATGCGGGGGCGCGCGTCTTCCGGGTCAATTTTTCCCATGGAACCTTCGAGGAGTTCCGCCAACTGCTTGACAACATCCGGGTCGCCTCGACCATCGCGGACCGCTACATCGGGGTCCTGGGTGATCTTTCGGGTCCCAAGATCCGGACCGACAAGGTGGTGGATGGGGGAATCATCCTTGAGGATGGCACCCAGGTGATCATCCGGGGTGAGAAGAGACTTGCGGTGCCTGCCGAGAAGGAGGGGGAGCCTGTGATTCTGGGCGCGAACCGTGACGATTTTGTCCGGGACGTGAAGGATGGACAGCGGATCTTCATTGATGACGGCAACCTTCAACTGCGCTGCATCAAGCAGGCGGAGGACAGCGCCGAGGTGCCGGAGATCCTTTGCGAGGTGCTTCATGGTGGAAAGATCACGTCCTCCAAGGGGATCAACCTTCCGGACACCGACCTGACGCTGCCATCCCTGACAGAATGGGACATCAAGTGCCTGGAATTCGCGGTGGAAGCGGGATTTGACTACCTGGCCCTCAGTTTCGTACGGCGGCCTGAGGACGTCCGCGACCTGAAGGAGCGCCTGCGCGCCATGGGTGCCCGACCTGCGAGACCGGTCAAGGGACGCACCGAGGAGGGGGAATTCAGCCAGTATGGAAGCGGTGCCCGGGAGTTCATCCCGGTGGTGGCCAAGATCGAAAAACCCCAGGCGATGGATCAGCTGGAGGCGATTGTGGACGAGACCGATGTGGTCATGGTGGCCCGTGGCGATCTTGGGGTTGAAATGGACGTGGCGGACGTTCCCATCTGCCAGAAGAAGATCATCAAGACCTGTCATCACCACGGCAAGCCGGTGATCGTGGCGACGCAGATGTTGCAGAGCATGATCGATTCCCCTGTGCCTACCCGAGCCGAGGCTTCCGACGTGGCCAACGCGATCTACGAGGGTGCCGATGCCGTCATGCTGTCGGGTGAGACGGCGGTGGGCGATCACCCGGAGCTGGCGGTGCAGACCATGAGGCGCATCACCCGCAAGATGAACAATTACCTGCTGGAGGAGAAGGAGACCTTTGAAACGACCGTGTCGAGATCTTCCAAGTATCGTGCCGAAGCCGTGGCTCGAGGTGTGCGCTCCATCGTGAAGAACATGGATGTGACCCTGATCGTCATGTGGTCCCAGCACGGAGGTGGCGCGAGCTACATGGCTCAGAACAAGCTGCCCATCCCGATTGTCGCCTTCAGTTCCAGCCCGGCCGCCCTGCGTCGCATGTCCGTGTTGTACGGTGTCGTGCCCCGGTTCATGGACAAGCCGAAGAGCTCGATGGATTTCATCAACTCGGTGGATGACATCGTGGTGAGCAACGGCTGGCTCAAGAAGGGTGATCCGATCGTCCTGGTGATGGGGGAACCCTTCGGACAGCCTGGATTGACCAATGCCGTCCGGGTCCACTACGTCGGGGATATCTGAGTATTCTGGAATCCGGTTCTTGCTGACTTGGAGGTGCCCCTCCAAGGTCCGCCGCTTTCAATGAGCGAAGAACAACTCAGTGATTCCCGATTGCGAAGCGTGCTGAAAGGTCTGACCTGGAGGTGTGTTGCCACACTGACGACCATCCTGATCGCCTGGCTGATCTTCGGTGATGTCCGGCGTGCCCTCCAGGTGGGCGGCATCGAGTTCTTCACGAAGTTCTTCGTCTATTATCTGCACGAGCGTGCCTGGGCAAGGGTCCCCCTGGGAACGGTCCGGAAAATGGCCTCAAAGAGGGGCGAATAGCCCCTTCCGCTCAGTCCGTTCTTGTCCGCAGGCGCAGGACGATGGCACGCTGACGCCTGAAGGAATCCTACACCACTTCGCCCCATGTCCGAGAAGAACATCGTCTATTTTGATCTGGAGACCCAGAAGTCGGCCGAGGATGTCGGTGGCTGGGACAAGATCAGGGACATGAGGATGAGCATCGGGGTGACCTACAGCACGGCCCGTGGCACCTACATGGTCTATTCCGAGAAGCGCGTGAATGACCTGATCCAGGAGTTGATGCGTGCCGATCTGATCGTGGGATTCAACAACCTGCGTTTCGACAATGAGGTCCTGGCAGGATACACCCCATTGGACTTTTCCATGGTGCCCACCCTCGACATGCTGGTCGATCTGCGGGAGCGCTTGAAACACCGTCTTTCGCTGGATGCCGTTGCTGCCGCATCGCTGGGTGTGCAGAAGACCTCTGAGGGACTACAGGCGGTGGAGTGGTATCGTGAGGGGAAGCTGATGGAAATCGCGGAATACTGCTGCTTCGACGTGAAGATCACACGGATGGTCCACGAGTTCGGGGTCAGGCACAAGCAGGTGTTCTACAAGAACCGCTTTGGGGCTGACATGTCCGTGGAAGTGGACTGGTAGGAAAGCGGATCAGCGCTTTGCCGCCGAGAGGGCCGTATTCGCCCGCTTCAACTTCTTGGA
The DNA here is from genome assembly GCA_964554035.1 of uncultured Verrucomicrobiota bacterium. Lineage (GTDB taxonomy): Bacteria > Verrucomicrobiota > Verrucomicrobiia > Limisphaerales > CAZKNW01 > CAZKNW01. The sequence continues at coordinate 1,178 of CAZKNW010000018.1, read as the reverse complement.
GAGATCCTTCGCGATGTTCTGCATCACCACCATGCCCAAGTGGGGTTCCCTTTGGACAAGGTCGTTGAAGTTGGAACGTTGAACCACCAACAGGATGCTGGGCTTGTCGGCCTGGGCCAGCGCCACACGTGCGGATCCGTCCAGGAAGGACTGTTCACCAAAGATCTGTCCATCGGTCAGTGAGGCCACCGGCTGGGAACCTTCCTCGAGTAGGATGTCGATCTTGCCGCGCATCATCACGAAGGCCTCGTTGCCCTGGTCCCCCTTGTTGAAGACCTTTTCACCGGGGCGGTAGAGCTTCTGGGTGAACAGGCGCGCAATCTTGCGGAGTTCGCCATCTCCCAGACCCTCGAAGATTGGCAGGGCCCGGAGCAGGTTGATGATCGCGACGCCGGTCTTCTGGTCCTGGAAATTGTAGTCCACGATCTTCACCAGGGCCTCGGCGTGGGAGGTGAGATCGATGTTTTCCAGGGAATAGCTGGTGTTCAGCTTGACCATCTTCACCACATCGACGTGATAGCCGTCGTGACTGGCGAAGGCCGGCATGTAGCAGACCGGAACGAACCCCAGCTGCTCGGCGCTCTTGATGAGTCGAGGTGCGGTTGTCAGAAGATCGATCTCCACAAACACCGCACTCAGCTCATCCTGTGCAATCTGCACGGCGTGCTGGAGCATGGCCCCCATGGAAAGGTCGTCGATGGCAAAGGCATCAATGATGCGGACGCAACGGTCCAGCTCGTCGACGTAGTAGGCGACGCCCGCGACCACCTTCGATTCGCGTTTGCCGAGCGCAGACTTGATGGTGGGTGAGCCGTCCACGCGCATGAATCCAAAACCCAGATGGAAGGCACCTGAGATTTCCTTCGGAGGATTGGAGGACGCCACCTGCTGCTTCCAAAGGTCAAACTCGTCGTAGGGCGCCTCGGCGCAGGAAAGTTCCGTCTTGAGCGGGTATCCGGTGATGCCGTCGCGGATCAGGGACGGCGGGCGGATCCCGCAATGGGTCAGGGATGCCGTGGCCAGTTCTCCTGTCTGGGGGAGGCTTTCCGACATCGGAAGGTGGGTTTCCAAACCGGAAGTGGCGGGATGAACGTAGAAGAGGACGCCTTCACGTGCCCGATGCAGGTGCTTCAGAGGCTGGTAACCGACACAGACGTAGCCCTTCTTTTCGAAGAGGA
>CAZKNW010000017.1:0-19169 GCA_964554035.1 uncultured Verrucomicrobiota bacterium | reverse complement strand
AAAACGAAGCCTGAAAGGAGAAATGAAGGGGTTCCACTACGTCTACATCCTCGTCAGCGAGTCAGATCCTGCTCGCCATTACACAGGACTTACCAACGATCTCCCGGAACGCTTGAAAAAACACAACGCGGGCGAAGTCTCGCACACCTCCAAATACCGACCCTGGCGAATCGAAACAGCCATCTCATTCCGAGATCGCAAGAAAGCAGCTGAGTTTGAGAAATACCTCAAGTCCCACTCAGGCCGAGCGTTTGCGAGCAAGCATTTCTAGAAGCATCCCTGGAGGCAGGAACTCTACATCGCCTTTGAATCGAAGGAGAAAGCCCAAGCCTTCGAACGATACCTGAAATCAGGATCCGGCCACGCCTTCGCCAACAATCATCCCTCTCTCGCCTTCTTGCTCCTCTAGGTCTGAACTGATAAACCCCTCACGTCCGTGAGGTTTGGCGGACTCCTCAGGTTTGAACCCGCAAGATCCAAATCAATCCACCAGAATGGGCACCAGACTGTTTGCGCAACTATTTTTGGCAACCAGTCTATAAGCTAGCGTGATGGCCGATGACCACCCAGTCCCACAAGGCGAATTCCTCCTCTACACCACTGAGGATGGGAAGACCCGCGTAGAGTGCCGGTTCGAGGATGAGACGATCTGGCTCTCACAAGCTTTAATGAGCGAGCTCTACGACCGCTCGAAAAAGACCCTCAGCGAGCACTTGAAGAACCTGTTCGAAGAAGGCGAATTGGAAGCCAATTCAGTTGTCCGGAATTTCCGGACAACTGCCGCAGACGGGAAAGCCTACGATGTCCAGCACTACAATCTGGAAGCCATTCTTGCCGTCGGGTTTCGGGTGAAATCTGTCCGTGGCACCCAGTTCCGCCGCTGGGCGAACACCCGCCTTCGTGAATACCTAGTCAAAGGATTCACCATGGATGACGAGCGACTCAAGAACCCGCCCGTCGATGGCAAAGGTATTCCCGACTACTTTGACGAACTCCTCGAGCGCATCCGCGACATCCGCACCAGCGAGCGCCGTGTCTATCTACGCGTCCGAGAGATCTTCGCCCTCGCAGCCGACTATCAAGCCACAGAAAAGGAAACCGTTGCATTCTTCAAAGCCATCCAGAACAAGCTCCACTTCGCCGCTACAGGAAAGACCGCTGCAGAATTGATCCAGGAGCGGGCCGATGCATCTCAACCCAACATGGGACTCACATCGTGGAAGGGAGATATCGTCCGAAAGGGAGACGTCACCATCGCCAAGAACTTCCTCACGAGAGACGAGATCGAAGAGCTCAATCGGATTGTGGTGATGTGGCTCGACTTTGCCGAAGACCAGACCCGCCGCCGCCAACAGGTCTTCCTCAAAGACTGGCAAACCAAGCTCGACGACTTTCTCCGGTTCAACGAACGCTCGGTCTTGGAGAATGCCGGCACGATCTCCAAGAAAGACGCCGACGAGCACGCCCAATCAGAATACCAAGCCTTCGCCGAGCGCCGCCGCTCCCTGCTCGAAGCCGAAGGAGCCCGCGATCACATCCAAGCCCTCGAAGACCTTGGTTCCAAAGAGCCAGACAAGATTCCCTCATCAAGAAAGCCTGAGGTTTCCTGATCCGCCCGTCTGAACCAGAGTGCCAGCGAAAACGATCTACCCACCTCAACGGCATCCTTCTCAATCCTTGCTCCTTCGGAACGGAGATCAAAGGCGCTGCACTTGATGCCCTCGACAAATCCCACATCGCCCACCGGATTCGCCTCCAGTTGACCGGCTGAATCTGTAAAGTCGCGATCGCCACACCAATGGGAAAGCAGTCCCGTCTTAGGTCGCAGTTTTCCTGGGCCTTTTTCTGATTCCGAGTTGGCAGTCGTCGCAAGCGACAGTGTCAGCAGCAATCCCAATCCTGTCGCCTATGACGACAGGCCTTCCCCCACCTTGTGTCTCATCTTGATGAACCTTCCTTTTTGATTCACGACCGGGCAGATGTGAATCTGTTCGAGGTCTTGAAAGACGGCACGACCCGATAGGGGTACAAGCCTCTCCAAGACCATTCAGGGTATCATGCCTCCTTGGCAGATGGTGATTTGATACGGTGCTCCCCTTCACGGGTCAACCGACTTTGGGGGAAAAGGCTTAACAGGGAGCGACATGAAGGGGTTTTTAGCAGGTTCGGGTCCTCATCACCGTCTGGGGGATTGGTTCCACGTGAACCCTGAGGAAGTGCGACGGTCACAGACCGATCGCTACATGAGGGGCTCGCCAATCTAGCGGAGGTAGCCGTCGATCCAGCCACGTGAGCCCTGGGGCGGGATGGCATCGGCGGTTTCGCCGCCATCGGCCAGCTCGAAGGTGATGGCGAGGGGGAACTCCCCATCCGGGGCACGCCGGGTGTATTGGCCTTCGCCACGAAACTGTCCTTTCACCACCAGATCGAAGCGCGTAACCCTGCCATCCTCGACCTCGATGAAGCCGAACCAATCGGCCTGGAAGCTGCGCTGTCCATTGGCGGTCTGCAGGTGGGTGGTGCCCTCGATCCGGGCTTGGCCCTTCACGAAGCTGACATCGCTTTTCCGGATCTCATTGGCTCTCCACATGGGCGGCTCGCCGCGGGTGTTGTCGACGAGGTGGAAACGGGCGATGCGCTGGATGAGGCTGTCGGGGAATTCGCCTTTGGCCAAGGCAGCATGTTCATCGGCACGGATCCAGAGGTTGTCGCGCCCGATGCCCTCCTGGAACATCCGCTCCCATGGATTGCTGGTGGGTGCATAGCCTCCGAGGACCTTGGAACGGACACGGACCACCAGCCCACCCTCGGGAGGTTGTGGGGAATAGCGGGGATCGGGATCTCCTTTCTCGATGATCGCCGTCTCCGAAGGGGTGTAGTTCTCAAGTGCCTCCTGCAACAGGCGGATCACGCGCTGGGGATCGCGGTTGTTGTTGTATCCAAGAGATTCTCCATCGGGAGCCGCCACATAATGTCCCTGCGTTGTTCCCTGTCCGATCTTGCGCGGACTTTGATTGGCAATTTTCTGATAGAAGCGCCCTTCGGCATCCTGCTGTCGACGCTGATAGGCCTGGTCAATGGCGACGGGAATGAAACGGGTCTGGAGCAGTCCGATCACTTCCAGGTTGCTGAAGCACGACGCACGGTCGAGCACTCCGTTGTTTCAGGTGCAGCCCAATGGATGCCCGTCCATGGCCCAGATGAAGATGGGCTTTCGTTCCTTAGCGGCCTTGGCCTGCGCGTCCAGCAGGGAGATCTCCCATGGAATGGTCTTCCACGATGCCGTGGGGACCGGTCGGACTTCACGGTGAAGTCGCTCAAACTCATCCAGGGAAAGAGTCCCGGAGGTCGCGAGCAATGCTGTGAGAAGGAGGGCTTTCAAGGTTGGTCGAATGATGGCGCAGGTTTGGCGATACGCAAGCGAGGAAGAATGGAATGAGGAAGGCAGGAAGGCAGGAAGTTTTTCATCTGCGTTCATCGGCGGCATCTGTGGATTTGACTCCGGCTTGCTTCGCGGATTGATTTTGAGATGATCCGCGGTCGCATGAGTGACACGCAAATGAACCCATCGCAGAAACGCCGCCCGGTCATGTTGATCATCCGTGATGGATGGGGCATCGGGGTGAGCGACCCCGCCGAGGTGGAACGCCTTGGCAACGCCATCGAACTGGCAAAGACGCCGGTGCATGACCGCCTGGTCGCCGACTGGCCGACCACGACGCTGGTCACATCCGGTGAATCGGTCGGGCTCCCCGAGGGACAGATGGGCAACTCGGAGGTGGGACACCTGAACCTGGGTGCGGGACGCATCGTCTACCAGGATCTGACCCGCATCAACCTCACCATCCGCGACAACACCTTCAAGGATGTGCAGGCATTCCAGGATGCGATCGCCCATGCGAAGGCCAACAGCGGCCGCATCCACCTGCTGGGACTGGTCTCCGACGGCGGTGTGCACAGTCACATCGACCACGTCATCGCACTGATGGACCTCTGCCGGGACGCGGGCATCAAGGAGATTTATGTCCACTGCTTCATGGACGGCCGTGATACCTCGCCCACCAACGGGCAACATTACCTGAAGACGCTGCAGGACGACATCTCCGCCAAGGGCAGCGGACAGATCGCCACGGTCATTGGGCGCTACTTCGCCATGGACCGTGACAATCGCTGGGAGCGCGTGCAGCAGGCCTATGAGGTGATGACCCAGGGCAAGGGTGAGCAGGCCTCGGATCCGGTGGCCGCCATCCAGGGCTGGTATGAAAAGGACAAGACGGATGAATTCATCCCGGCCACGGCGATCGTGCCCGAGGGTGCGGAGGCCGGTCAGCAGACCGTGAAGTCCGGGGACACGGTGCTCTTCTTCAACTTCCGATCCGACCGGGCACGCGAGATCACACGCGCCTTCATGGATGATGATTTCCAGGGATTCGACCGCGGCGAGAAGCTGGATCTGCACTACGTGTGCATGACCCGCTACGACGAGACCTTCACCCTGCCCATCGCCTTCCCTCCGCAGTCGCTGGAGAACACACTGGGCGAGGTGGTGGCCAAGGCCGGGCTCAAGCAGCTGCGCATGGCGGAGACGGAGAAGTATCCGCACGTGACCTTCTTCTTCAATGGCGGCATCGAGGAACCCAATGCCGGCGAGGAACGCAGCATGGCCCCCTCCCCCAAGGTGGCCACCTACGACCTGAAGCCTTCCATGAGTGCCGAGGAACTGACCGAGGACGCCCTCAAGCGGATTGGTTCCGACCAGTATGACATGGTGATCCTGAACTTCGCCAATCCGGACATGGTCGGTCACACCGGCGACCTGAAGGCGGCCATCGAGGCGGTGGAGACGGTGGATGCGCTTTGCGGCAAAATCCTGGACCAGGTGGAGAAGCTGGGGGGTGCGGTGCTGGTGACCGCAGATCATGGCAACGCGGAACAGATGCGTGAGGAAAACGGCAAACCACACACGGCGCATACGACCAACGTGGTGCATCTCTCAGCCTTCGGGGTGGATCCCAAGCAGTACAAGATCAACCCGGGCATCCTGGCGGACATCGCACCGACGATGCTGGCCCTCATGGGCGTGGAGCAACCCGCCGAGATGACGGGGAAATCCCTGATCGAGAAGATTTAGGTCCTCTCACAGAGACACAGTGATTCACGGAGGAAGCTGCTTCTTAGTAAATGCATGCATTTCTAGAATCCCTGTGATCCTCCGCCTGTCCCGCCATCGCGGTAATGGCTCTGTGAGAGATTCTTCATTCTCAAAAAGAAAACACCCGGATGGTGAGCCATCCGGGTGTTTGTGGTTTTCCAGTTGGTGAGCGATCGAGTTACTTCTTGCTCAGCTCCATCCCGGAGCGGACCTCGGGTTCGAGGTCAAATCGGTCGAGGTTCATGACCTTGTTCCATGCGGCGACGAAGTCATGGACGAAGCGCTTTTCTCCGCCAGCACTGGCATAGACCTCGGAGATCGCACGCAGCTGGGAGTTGGAACCGAAGACCAGGTCCACCGAGCTGGCGGTCCACTTGACGGCACCGGTCTTGCGGTCGCGTCCCTCGTAAAAGTGGTCACAGATGTTGGACACCTTCCACTCCGTTCCCATGTCGAGCAGGTTGACGAAGAAGTCATTGCTCAGGGTGCCGGGCTCCTCGGTCAGGACTCCCATTCCAGGGACACCCACCGTGGCATTGAGGGCGCGCAGGCCACCCACAAGGGCGGTCATCTCAGGTGCGCTCAGGGTGAGCTGGTTGGCGCGGTTGATCAACAGCTCAGGTCCAGGACGATCCACTTCGTGTCCGAAGTAGTTGCGGAAGCCATCGGCCTTGGGCTCAAGGACAGCGAAGGATGCCTCATCGGTCATTTCCGCCGTGGCATCCGTGCGACCCGGAGTGAAGGGAACCTCCACCTTGTGACCTGCCTTCTTCGCCGCCTCCTCGATGGCTGCACAACCGGCCAGCACGATCAGGTCCGCCATGGAAATCCTTTTTCCACGGGAGGCCTTCTTGTTGAAGTCCTTCTGGATGCCTTCCAAGACGGGAAGCACCTTGGCCAGGACAGCAGGATTGTTGGCAGCCCAATCCTTCTGGGGCGCGAGGCGAAGGCGCGCACCATTGGCGCCACCCCGCTTGTCGCTGTCACGATAGGTGGCTGCCGAGGCCCATGCCGTGGAAACCAGCTGGGGAATGGAAAGCCCTGAATCCAGGATCGCCCCCTTCAGCTTCCTGATGTCGCGGTCGGAAACCAGCTTGTGATCCAGAGCGGGAACGGGATCCTGCCAAAGCTGCGGCTCGGGAACATCCGAACCGAGAAGGCGGGAGACAGGGCCCATGTCACGGTGGGTCAACTTGTACCAGGTCTTGGCAAAGGCCTTCTCAAACTCCTCAGGATGATCGTGGAAGCGCTTGGAGATCTTGCGATACTCCGGATCGGTCTTCAGCGCGAGATCGGTGGTGAACATGATCGGCGCGTGGAACTTGCCCTTCACGTGCGCATCCGGGACCGTTCCATCCCCGGCACCTCCCTTGGGCACCCACTGGTGGGCTCCTGCAGGACTCTTGGTGAGCTCCCACTCATAGCTGAACATGTTGTCGAAGTAATCATGCGACCACTTGGCGGGGGTGGAGGTCCATGCACCTTCGAGACCACTGGTGATGGTGTCCTCGGCATTGCCCTTGCCATGCTTGTTGATCCAGCCGAAGCCCTGGGCCTCGAGAGGAGCGCCTTCCGGCTCGGGTCCGACATTGCCCTTGGGACTGGCGGCACCGTGTGCCTTACCAAAGGAGTGACCACCCGCGATCAGGGCGACGGTCTCCTCATCGTTCATGGCCATGCGGCCGAAGGTCTCACGGATATCCCTGGCGGCGGCCATGGGATCGGGCTTGCCGTTGGGACCTTCCGGGTTGACGTAGATGAGACCCATCTGGACAGCCGCCAGGGGATTCTCAAGTTCGCGGTCGCCCGAGTAACGCTTGTCACCAAGCCACTCACTCTCCGGACCCCAGTAAATGTCCTCCTGGGGTTCCCAGACATCCGCACGTCCACCAGCGAATCCAAAGGTCTTGAAGCCCATGGACTCGAGCGCGACATTGCCGGTCAGCACCATAAGGTCGGCCCAGGAAATCCTGTTTCCATACTTCTGCTTGATGGGCCAGATCAGGCGACGTGCCTTGTCGAGATTGCCGTTGTCAGGCCAGCTGTTGAGGGGTGCAAAGCGGATCGTTCCGTCACTGGCGCCGCCACGTCCGTCGTGGACCCGATAGGTGCCCGCGCTATGCCATGCCAAACGGATGAACAGCGGGCCGTAGTTGCCGTAGTCGGCCGGCCACCAGTCCTGCTCGGTGGTCAGAAGCTTCTCGATATCCTTCTTCACGGCATCGAGATCGAGCTTGGCAAACTCCTCAGCGTAGTCGAACTCCCCGCCGAGGGGATTTCCCTCATCGGTGTTCTGGTGGAGGATCTTCAGGTTGAGCTGGTTGGGCCACCAGTCACCATTGGACATCGCTCCGGCCGCGGTGTTGCGGGCGGAAGGGGGATTCATGGGGCCCATCACAGGGCACTTGGCGGGATCAGCTGCTTGGGACACACATGCGGAGGTCATCAGCATGGCGCCTGCAACACGGCCTAGTTTGGTTCTTCGAGCCATAAACTTTCCTTTGTTCTTTGATTCCCCGAGAGGCGAATCAAGGGTTGTTGGTTGAATTGAGGTTGAGTCGATAACGTAGATACTAGCTCTTTCATTCCATGATTCTAATGCATTCTCGTTCTATGTACGATGCATCCCATGCATCGCAATAATCCCTTTTCTCCACATGGACCTTGATCAACTCCGGTATTTCCTTGGCGTGGCCGAGCGCCAGAACTTCACCAAGGCGGCTGAAGAGATGCACATCTCCCAGTCGGCCCTGAGCCGTTCCATCCAGCGGCTGGAAAACGAGCTGGGGCAGCCGGTGTTTGAGCGGAAGACCCGGTCCGTCGCGTTGACCGAGGCGGGCAAGCTGTTGCGCTCCCGTGCACAGCAGGTGCTCGCCATCCTCAAGGACACCAAGGCGGAGATCACCGATGATGGAGAAAGCGGCTGCATCCGTGTCGGGGCCATACCGACGATTGCGCCCTACTACCTGCCCCGGATCCTGCAGGAATTCTCCGAAGAATATCCAAAGGCCAACCTCGTGGTGCAGGAGAAGACCACCGACGAACTGCTCAAGAGCTGCACACAGGGAGAAGTGGACCTGGCCATCCTCGCATTGCCCCTTCCCGTGCGTTATCTGGAAGTGGAGGAGCTATTCGAAGAGGAGCTGTTCCTTGTGCTTCCCGCCGATCACGAACTGGCAGCCAAGGACAAGATCCGCCTGACCGACGTGGAGCCCTATCCCTTTGTCCTGTTGAATGAGGCCCACTGCCTGACGGACAACATCGTCTCCTTTTGCCGCCAACGTTCCTGGCAGCCATTGACGGTCGAACGCACCAGCCAGCTGGCGATGGTGCAGGAACTGGTTTCACTCCATCACGGCGTCTCCATGATCCCTGCCATGGCCAGGAACGTGGACCAGAACGACCGCCGGGTGTATCGCTCCATCGCAGGCAAGAAGCCCACCCGGAAACTCGCCGCGGTCTGGAATCCCTACCGATTTCAAAGCCGGCTGATAAAGGCCTTTCGCAGGCACCTGCATCGATCCGCCAGACAATCCGCCTCCGGCAAGGGGAAGAAATAGGAAAGCGAAGAAAAGGGAGATCGGACTGGTGGCGAAGAACATTCCCGCAACCCGTGGTCGCAGTGATGGCTCCAAAGAGATCTATTTTTTCTCACAGAGACAGGGTGATTCACGGAGGAAGCTGCTTTGTAGAAATGCATGCATTTCTTCAATCCCCGTGATCCTCTGCCTGCCCCGCCACCGCGGTGATGGCTCTGTGAGAAAATCCTTCCTTCACCTCACCTGGAAAACACGCCAGAGCGTGGACTCCGGTTTTACTTTTTGGAGACGGTGAGTTGAGGGAATGGGATCTCCCAGTCCTTCTCCGTGCAAAGGTCGACCACGATGCGCTGGATGGCGAAACGCAGGGCCTGATAGTGATCCGCCGCACTTCCATCCACATCCACCTCGATCTCGAAATCCAGGGAAGAGGCCCCGGCATTGGCAAAGTGAACCGCGATGTTCGAGATGGCCTTCTCGGGGACAACCTCGTTCAGGCCCTTGCCAAGGGCAGCCACCATTGCTTCAGGAATGGTGCTGGTCGCAAGAGACTGAAGGGCGTAGTCGAGACCAAAGACCACCTCGAGCCGAAAGCCCTGCGATAGATTGGTGGGTGCGGCGGCGACAAAGTCAGCGACCGGATAGGAAACCCGTGCGCCTCCCTCGTGCTTGAGAATGACCTGGCTCGGGGTCTGCACCACCACTTCCGCCAGGGTGTCATTCATCAGGACCCAGTCCCCCTTCTCCGTCGGAAAGAGCAGCTCCGCATCTCCCCCCGGCCTCGACAAGTGATCCAGCAGCTTCCGGTAGGGCACCCGCAACCAGCCTCCCTCAAGGCGGTCATTCCGGAGGATTGTCTTGAACCCGATGCTGTCGACGAGCCAGAGCACGCCCTCAAAATCAATGATCTCATCCTCGCGGACCGGGCCGAGGTTCAGCACGAAGCTGATTGCCTCCACATACTGCGGCAGAGCCTTGATGCTCAGCCAGGTGACACCGATCAGGAAGATCAGGACGATACTGAGGAGAAACCAGTCGCTTCGCAGGTTGAAGACCAGCACCAGTGCGAGGAGACCGAAGAAGACGGCGGATGATCGCGCAGCGAGGTTCACGATGCGGTCGTTCAGGGTGAGTCCCTTTTGTCGCTGCCTTTTCCGCTGCCATGCAAAGAAGACGAGCCGGATCCCGAAGAAGACGACCAGAAAGGCAACGATCCCATACAGGAGGCTCATACCCCTGGAACTCATGAATCCGCGGAAAAAATCCTTCGAGCTCTCCATCACCGACTTCTGCTCGGCGAGGATCTCATTCAACTGAAGCTCTGCCGCATCGGCCTGGTTCTTCGCGACCGAATGCCGCTGGGTCCAGACAATCAACTGGCGTTCCAGAGAATCCTTCAACTCCTGCGGCAGCTCGGAGGCAAGGGTCCTCCGGATCTGCTCGATGGCCTTGGCGGCGGCCTCCGCCTTTTCGGAATAATCCGCCTTCGTCTTTCGAAGCTCGGCAATCTTGCGGCTCTCCGCCGTGGCATTCTTGATCTCCGAGACGATGGGTTTGACGATGTCACCGAGATTCTCCTCCTACGAGAAGGCCTCTTCAGGCACCTCGACAAACAGGCTGTGATCCACACCGGTCACCGATTCCTCGAAGCGCCTGCGCAATTCAAGCAACTCGGCGGCCGAGCTTTGAAGATTCTCCGAGATGGCCGCCCTGGTGGTTTCATTGCCTGCGGTCTTGAGCTGGTTCTCCAGGCTCGCCACCTCCTGTTGCTTGGCCGTCAGCGAAGAGTAGAGGGATTCCAACAACTCGATCCGGGAGTCCGAGTCGGCTGTGGCAGAGACATTGGTCGCATCCTGGGCCCTGGCCCCGAGCACCAGGAGGAAAAGAAGAAGCAGAGCAGTGGGTTTCATGACAAAGTCCTACGAATGCGTTCCCAATCAGGAACCTCGGGAACACTGTAAGCCGGAGCGCCATCAAGCGAGGGTTTTCTACCCCGGACTTGCAGTCCGCAGTGATTGGACGATGCTTGCCGAGAGGCCATCGTCATGCCGGAACGTTTCAGAAACCTTCATCCCCATCCCATTCATCGCTTCCGGCATTTCCTGAAATGGAAATTCAGCCCTCCCGAGGCCTGCGACGAGGACCTTCCTGAAGAACTGAAGAATCCGGATGATCTCGTTCCGGTGGTCCCCGATCACGAGGCCATTCAAGATCCTGACAAGAGCAGCATCCAGGTCACGTGGATCGGACATGCCTCCTTCCTGGTCCAGATCGCCGGCAGGAACCTGCTGTTTGACCCGGTCCTCGGAGAACACTGTGCTCCCCTGCCCTTTCCCTCATTGAAGCGTCGAAACCCGGCAGCCCTCGGACTGAAGACCCTGCCCCGCATCGACCAGCTTTTCCTGAGCCACAACCACTATGACCATCTGGAGAAATCCACGGTCAAGACCCTGGGCGCAAACATCCCCACCCATGTGCCTCAAGGCCTGGCAGGATGGCTGGGCGGTCTCGGAGTCCATGAATGCCATGAGTATGGATGGTGGGACGGGAAGTCCGTCAAGGGGCTCAGGATTTCCTGCGTCCCTTCACAGCATTTTTCAGCAAGAGGTCCTCACGACCGGAACAGGACGCTCTGGTGCGGCTGGGTAATCGAACTGGAGGGAACCCGTTTTTACTTTGTAGGAGACACCGGGTATGCACCGCTGTTTACCGACATCCGGAAACGGTTGGGAGCGATGGTTGTGTCGATCATCCCGATCGGTGCCTACCGTCCACGCTGGTTCATGAAGCCGGTGCACGTGGATCCAAGGGAAGCCCTGCAGATCCATCTGGATGTGGAGTCCCGTTTCTCCATCGCTTCGCACTGGGGGACCTTCAAGCTGACGGACGAACCCCTGGAGGAACCTCCGATCCTGCTGAGGAAGGCGATGCTTGAAAGGAAGATCGATGAGGAGCGGTTTCGTATTCCGAGGGTGGGTGAGACGCTGAAGATTCCGATTTGAATGAGAAGAACGCTCAGAGTCTCTCACGGAGACACCGAGGATCACGGAGATTGAGGAAATGCATGCATTTCCTCAAAGCAGCTTCCTCCGTGAATCTCCGCGTCTCCGTGAGAAATTTTTTACTCCTGAGAACGACGCTGAAGCGAGGACTCCAACAACCACTCCACCACGCCTTACCAGCCTTGGAGCTCAGCGATGCGACCGAGGATGCCGATGCCGTAACGGCCCTGTCGCTCGCCCTGATTCTCAACATACTTCTTCACAAGCGGAAGAGCGGGTTCACCCATCCAGTCGAGGATGTTGTGGAGCATGACCTCATTGTTGGTGCCGTTGAACAACAGATCGTCCAGGACAGCCAGAGCCGGTTTGTCGACACCCAGCTTGACCAGGGTCCATGCGGCCATCATGCGGACCTCGTGGGATTCATCCTCGAGCGCGGCGCGAAGCGGCTTCATGGCAGGCTTGGCATCCTTCTCGAGCAGGTGCAGACCAACCGCACCCCACCAGCGGAGTCCCTCGTCCTTGTTGGAAAGCCATGATCGCAGTTGTTTCAGGTTGGCCTTGTCCCTTGCCAGCGCAATATCCGCGGCATCCAGATACTTCTCAAGGGGGTAGAGCTTGTCGTCCTGGACCATCTCATAAATCGTCATGTTGTTTGCCGCGGCCCTGCGTTCCCTCATCTTTTCCGGCAGCAGTCCGGAATCCCGCAGCTCCAGCTGCTTCTTTCGAAGGGCCTGCTTCAACTCCTTGATCTTGGCCTGATGTTCCGGGGCATTGATCAGGTTGTGGACGTTGTCGAAGTCGTTCTGGTTTTCATAGAACTCCTCGGAAACACGCGGACGAAAGAAGCGGCCGGTGATCTCGTCGGTCTTGCCCTCGCGATGGTGCTTTTCCCATGCCTCGGTGGCCTGTGCCTTCCAGAGGTAGGCGAGATGCTGACCGGCAGGTGCGTAGGGCATGTAGTTCTTGTGGTAGGCAAAGCGCTTGTCGCGCATCAGGCGCACGTGGTCGAGGCGTTCATCCGCCCGTTCGCGGAAACCGAAATGATACCTGGGTTCAGGCTCCATGCCCTTTCCCAGAAAGACGCTCCCCTGGAAGGTGTCCGGGATCTTCGCGCCCGCCAGGCTGAGCCACGTCTTGGGCATGTCGATGAAACTCACAAGACGATCCACCGTCGTGCCGGGCTTGTCAGCGGGATAGAGTTCCTTCATCGACTCCGGAATCCGCACGACCAGCGGACAATGAACACCGCTGGAATAGAGGAAGCGCTTGCTCCGCGCCATCACGCCGCCATGGTCGGAGTTGTAGACGATGATGGTCTTGTCGTAGAGGCCGTCCTTCTTCAGTGCGGCAAGGGTATCCGCCACCTTGCCATCCATGCGTTCCACCGCCTCGGCATACTTGGCATAGTTCTTCCGGATGACCGGCAGGTCCGGATGATAGGAGAAAAGCTTCATCTTGGAGGGATCCTTCTTCACCTCATCCAGGCTTCCGTGGGCACGGCTTTCATGACTGTCCCCAATGTTCACGACGGCAAAGAACGGCTGGCCCTCCTTCGCCAGTCTCCAGCCATACTTTTCCTTTCCGCCCTTGTGGTCCCACGGGTCCTTGTCGTTCCGACCGCCAATGTTGTAGTCGGTCTTGCCGGGATTGGAGACGTAATAGCCGGCCTTCTTTAGCAGATCCGGATAATAGGAGATCCGGTCATGAGGAATCTCATTCCGGCTGCGCATGGGCTGGGTTCCGTTGGCGACACCGTACATGCCGGTGATCCAGAGGGACCGGGTAGGCGCACAGACCGCGGCGTTGTCGAAACAGTAGGTATAGCGGAACCCCTCCCTGGCCAGCTGATCGATGGCCGGGGTCTCGGCGTTCGTACCGCCATAGCAGCCGACCCAGGAGATGCCGTTGTCCTCACTGGTGATCCAGAGGATGTTCGGTCGATCCTGTGCCGCCCGGAGGGAAGGAAGGAAGGTGGATCCTGCCAGAAGCAGCAGGCCCAGGGAAAAGGAAAGAACAGGTCTTACTTTCATGATCATTTACGGGAAAGAGGTGGGACGAGACCATCGGAGAAGGAATTCACCCGGTCAAGCCGCCCCATTTACCTTTCGAAGATTCATCGCCGGCGCATCCAGTCGGCAATCGCCTCCCCCAGCGCCATCGTGCATGCTGTCCCCCATGAGACACCTGATGGCCGCATTGCTCGGGACCATGATGTACACCTGTCTGCCTGGCAGCGCGTTTTCCAAGGCCCATGACAAGCCCAACATCATTTTCATCATGGCGGATGACCTGGGTTATGGGGACCTCGGATGCTACGGCCAGAAGCTCATCCGCACACCGCATATCGATCAACTGGCCTCCGAGGGCCTACGGTTCACCCAGGCCTATGCCGGTGGCCCCGTCTGCACACCCAGCCGCGCTACCCTGATGACCGGCCTTCACAATGGCCATTCGCCCGCCCGTGACAATGTTCCACACTACCACACCTACCTCCAGGAAGACGATGTCACCATCGCCGAACTTCTGAAGGAAGCCGGCTACCGGTGCGGAGGCGTCGGGAAGTGGTCGCTCGGTGATGCCCACACGGTGGGACGGGCGACCAACCAGGGATTCGACATGTGGTTCGGCTACCTGAACCAGGACCACGCCCATCACTTCTACTCCGAGTACCTCGATGACAATGAGGGCCGGCTGGAGCTGCCGGGCAACTCCCGGACAAGGAAGCACTACAGCCATGATCTGCTGACCGAAAGGGCCATGAAGTTTGTCCGGGACTCGGGCAATGAACCCTTCTTCCTCTATGCCGCCTACACCATTCCGCACTTCTCCTCACCAGAAGAGGACAAGGACCGCTTTCCAGTGCCATCGACCGAGCCGTATTCGGATCGGGACTGGAACGAGCGCTCCAAGAAGTATGCCGCCATGGTGCACCGGCTCGACCGTGATGTGGGAAGACTGGTCGCACTGGTAGGTGAACTGGGCAAGAGGGAAAACACCCTGATCGTCTTCACCAGCGACAATGGCGGACACAAGATCAATGGAGAACACTTTCGCTCCAGCGGTCCCTTGCGTGGATTCAAGCGGGACCTCACCGAGGGTGGCATCCGGGTTCCCTTTATTGCCCGCTGGCCCGGGACGGTTCCTGCGGGAGGGATTTCAAAGGAGGTGATCGCCTTCCAGGACATGCTTCCCACGATGGTCTCGCTCGCCAAGGGTCACCTGCCTTCCAAAGTGGATGGAATCAACATCCTTGAGGCGCTCAAAGGGAAATCCCTGAACCAGCCTCATCCATGGCTCTACTGGGACTACGGACACAACCGGAACCGTTTCGACCAGGCGGTGCGCATGGGTAACTGGAAAGGCATCCGGCTCGGAAAGGACAACCCGGTCCAGCTCTACAACCTCGCCACCGACCTCGGAGAGGAGCACGACGTCTCCTCCGCCCACCCGGAAGAGGTGGAGCAGATTGAATCCATCATGGAGCAAGCCTTTGTCCCCGATGATCGCTACAACGTTGGAGAACGCTATCGCGGCGGTGCGATCTGGACACCCGAGATCCAGCACAGGCCCCTGCCCAAGCCGCCTCCCCTTGGACAAAGCGGCGAAGGCGCCTGGCTCGATACCGAGTTCCTTTTTGCTCCCGAGAAGGCACCGACTCCGTCCTGCCACTCCTCAACGCTTGTGGAACTTCCCTCCGGCAACCTCGCCGCCGCGTGGTTCGGAGGCACCAGTGAACCCGACATCGACAACGTGATCTGGTTCACGAGGAAGGAGGAGGGGAACTGGATCCAACCCCTGATGGTGGTGGATGGAACCGAGGGCGAGACACAGGATCATCGCGTTGGAAATCCTGTGCTGTTCCAGCCTGAAGGAGGGCCCCTGATGCTTTTCTACAAGGTGGTTGATCCCAAGGTGGGCCGGGCCAGCAGCTGGTGGGGCATGCTGACCACCAGCACGGACGAGGGAAAAACCTGGAGCACTCCGCGGCGACTCGGCAGGGATCCCTCGCTTGGAGAAGCCAATCCGAACCTGATCGGTCCCGTTAAGAACAAGCCCATCCAGCTGGCGGATGGTTCCATCCTTTGCCCCAGCAGCACGGAACACGACGGATGGCGGCTGCACTTCGAGCTTTCCCGGGACCAGGGCATGACATGGCAGGTCATCGGCCCCGTCGCCAGCAACACGGGACTCTCCGCGATCCAGCCCTCGCTTCTCCAATGGCCGGATGGTCGCATGCAGGTTCTTTGCCGATCCAGGGAGGGTATCGTGACAGAGAGCTGGTCCAAAGATGGTGGCAAAAGCTGGGGTCCAATCGCACCAACGCGGCTTCCCAATCCAAATTCCGGAACGGATGCCACCCTGCTCAAGGATGGTCGTGCCCTCCTCGTCTACAACCACACCGTGAAACGGGGACCTTTCCCAAACAACAGGGGCATGCTCAACGTGGCGCTCTCCAGGGAGGATCGTACCTGGGATTGCGTACTCACCCTGGAGAAGGAGAAGGGTGAGTTTTCCTATCCTTATGTGATCCAGACCCGCGACGGACTCGTGCACATTTCCTACACCTGGAAAAGGAAGAGCATCCGGCACGTGACCCTCGATCCCACCCAACTGGGTGGCAGCATCCGGCCCTGACCAGGAAGGAACACGTTCCATTCCCTGAGGTTGGCACGGTATCGGCTAAGGAATTCACAGAGGCGCGTGTCGTCCCTTTTCCCTGTCCATGAAGAAACTGCCCTTCTTGCTTCTTTGGACCGTCCTCGCGTCGGTCCTGCCCACAGCCAACCATGCCGCAACCTTCGAGGAGGTCTTTTTTGACGTCCCGGCCGAGCTCATTACCGAAGCCATTCCAACGCCCACCGCCCAGCTTCAGGCCGTGCCTGGATATCCGGATGACGCCCAGCGCCTGACACTCATCGGACGCCTCTATCTCCCGGATGCCATGGCTCACGGTACCGGCCCCTATCCCGCCGTGGTGATCATGCATGGTTCGGGTGGTGTCTGGTCGAATGACCTCATCGCCAACGGCCTTTCCAACCAGTTCGAGGAATGGGGAGAACTCCTATCCGACCTTGGCTACCTCGCCCTCTTTCCCGACAGCTACAATCCGAGGGGCATTCCCGGAAACTTCGCAAGCCGACGTCCCCACCATGATCCCAACATCGACGACCATCTTTGTTCGCCCAACTACGAGAGGCCCAAGGATGTGGTAGCCGCCCTGACGTACCTCGTAACGCGGCAGGATTTCGACGGAAGCAACGTGGCGCTGATGGGCTTTTCCCATGGCGCGCAGACGGCGCTGAACGCCATGCTCGATCCTTCTGTGGATCTCGGCAACTACACCGTCTCCTACGTGGACGAAGGCGGGACCATCCAAAAGGCCGTTCCCTCACCCGTCCGGATTCCCCAGCAACTGCCGCTTCCGAAGGTCTGTGCCTTCTTCTACGGGGGAGGTTCTCACTATGGCTATCATGGCACGGCTTCGTCGGTCACCGCTGGGCGCTACATGTTTCATCGGGACACCAAGGTGCTGATGTTTCATGGAACTGAAGATTCCCTGCTTGGTGTCGACAATCCCCAGGCCGGGCCCACCTTCACCGGAAACTTCTATCCGATCAAACAGGCGCTCTCTTCATCAGCCCAGGCGGCCGACATCGGAGTCCCTGATCCCCTTCAACACCATTTCCTGATGAATGGCGTGGAACATTCCTTCGACGGGGTCGATGACGCCGCACCCGAAGACTGGAACACCATGAATGAATCCGCAGACCAGAAGGCGAAGAGGCTCTGCCGTGCGGAGGTCCTGAAGTGGTTCACGGCCCATCTCAAGACACCCGCACCCCTGACCATTTCCGAAGGGCCATCGGCAGCAGAGCTGACCCTCAGCAGTGGAACACACACGCACCTTCGACACCAGTGGCAGTTCACCACCGACTTCAGCATGTGGAGCAACCTTGGGGATGAGTTTGACGGGACAGGCATGGACGCCTCCTCGAACCTGATGAAGAACGAGGCCGACCATCGCTTCTACCGGCTCTCCTCCCAGCCGATTCCCCCGCCGTTGGATGCGCCCGAGAACGACGGCTTCTTCTTCGACTATGCCGACTTCGGGCTCTGAGCACCGCACTGGCCGGAAGCTCAAGGAGTTGGCACGGGGACACATGTTCCCTATTCTCCCATCGTCCCATGAGCGAGGTCACCCAGATCCTGGAGGCGATGGATGCAGGCGACGAGCAGGCATCCGAAAGGCTTCTTCCCCTGGTTTATGATGAGCTGCGAAAACTCGCTGCCTCCAAGCTGGCCAGGGAGTCCCCTGGACAAACGCTCCAACCCACCGCCCTTGTCCACGAGGCCTGGCTCAAGCTGGGTGGACCCGAACAGCCCGAATGGAAGGGACGGGGTCATTTCTTCGGTGCCGCCGCTGAGGCGATGAGGCGCATTCTGATTGATCGCGCCCGACGTAGGAACAGGGAGCGTCATGGAGCCGGTCTACAAAGAGTCCCCTTGGATGCCGTCGAGCTGGCCGTGGATGCGGACGATGACACACTGTTGCAACTGGATGAGGCACTTGCCCAGCTGGAGCGACAGCACCCTGAGCGCGCACAACTCGTCAAGCTGAGGTTCTTTGGTGGCCTGGGACTCAGGGAGGCGGCGGAAGCCATGGGGATCTCCCCCGCAACGGCGAAGCGCCACTGGGCCTTCGCAAGGGCCTGGTTGCTATGCGAGCTCAAGCCGTCCGGGGAATGATTTTCCGAAGGTTTGAGGAAAGTGAAAAAAGATTGAGCCCTCCTGCACCCTTTCGTCGCCACTGTTGATGAACCTGAAAAATTCATCAACAACCATGAAGCAAACATTCACCCTCCTCCTGGCAACGTGCATATTCCACTTCGGAACCTCACCTGAGGCTTCCGCCGCGACCAGCGAGACCAGGTACTGGCCCCAATTTCGAGGCCCCAATGGTTCCGGTGTCTCAGCCGATGGCAAGGCCGCTCCCGTCGAGCTGGATGCCGATTCGAGACTCTGGCAACTGGAGATCCCATCAGGTCATTCCTCTCCCTGCATATGGAGTGACCACATCTATTTGACGGCGTATCGCGAGGAACAAGAGCAGCTGACCATGCTGTGTGTCGACCGGAATGGGGGAAAGATCCTTTGGGAAAGGCCCGCACCTCCCATGCAGAAGGAGAAACGCATCCACAAGTTCAACAACCCGGCCGCGGCAACACCCGCCGCAGACCAGGATCGCGTGGTCGTCTACTACAGCGCGTTCGGCGTTGTGTCCTATGATCATGATGGAAATGAGTTATGGCGCAGGGCACTTCCTTCTCCCCAGACCAAGGATGGCACGAGTTCATCACCCATCCTATACAAGGGCCTGGCCATTCTTCAGCGTGACGGAAGCAACGGAAAATCCGAGATGCTCGCCCTGGACGCCGCAACCGGGGAAACGAAATGGAAGACACCAAGACCCTT
>CAZKNW010000016.1:0-20001 GCA_964554035.1 uncultured Verrucomicrobiota bacterium | reverse complement strand
GTGGGTTCGTCGAAGATGAGCACCTCACAATTCCTCGCAAGCCACTTGGCCAACACCACCTTCTGCTGGTTGCCTCCTGAAAGATTGCGGGCCGCCTGTTCGCGATGGGGGATCTTGATCTTCAGGCTCGATGCATATTCATCAAAGGCTTCGCGTTCTTGTCGCCCATTCACGATTCCCCCTCGTGACAGCCAGTTGAGATTGGGCAGCGCAAAGTTTTCACGAACCGAGTGAGGCAATACCAGCCCCTGCAGCTTTCGGTCCTCGGTCAGCAGACCGATGCGTTCGGCAATGGCATCACGCGGACTGTCGATCCTGAGTTCACGTCCTTCCAGCAGGATGGATCCGGACTCACGGGGATCCGCACCAAAGATCAACCGCACCGTCTCCGTCCGCCCCGCGCCCATCAAACCGGTCAGCGCCAGGATCTCCCCTTCGCGAACCTCAAAGGAAACGTCCCTAACCACCTCGCCCCGACTCAGGTTCTTCACTTCCAGCTTGGTCCCGCCTACTGCTCCCTGCCGCGGAGGAAACTCATCCTTCAGTTCGCGTCCCACCATCATCTCGATCAACTGTTGTCGATTGATCTCATCCACCTTCGCCTCCCCGACGTTCTGTCCGTCGCGAAGCACGGTGACCCGGTCACAAAGGGAGAAGATCTCCTCGAGCCGATGACTGATGTAGATGATGCCGATGCCCTGCGAGCGCAGTTCACGGGCGATGTCCTTGAGTCGTTCCACCTCCTGGCCGGTCAGTGCCGCGCTCGGCTCATCCATGACCAGGATGCGGGCATTGAGGTGCAGGGCCTTGGCGATCTCCACAATCTGCTGCTGGGCCACGGTCAGTGTGTTGCAGATCGCATCAGGATCGATGTCGACCTCCAACCGTTGAAACAACTCGCGTGTCTTCTTCCTTTCCTCAGCACGATTCAGGATTCCGAAGCGCGTCTTCTCCTGACCCAGGAAGATGTTGTCCGAAACCGAAAGCGCCGGGACCAGGTTGAACTCCTGGTAGATGATCGCGATACCCGCTGCCTGCGACGAGACCGGCGAATGAATATCCACTTCACGCCCGTCGATGAGGATCTCACCCTTGTCCGGCGAATGGGCGCCTCCAAGGATCTTGATCAACGTGCTCTTGCCGGCGCCGTTCTCACCGAGGAGGGCCAGGATCTCGCCTCGCTGAAGCGTCAGGGCCACGTCCGTGAGCGCCTTGACACCGGGAAAGGTCTTGGCGACACCGCGCATTTCGAGAAGGGGATTCCCGGGAGGTCCTGCCATGATCTCGTCTAGAGCTTCCCGGTGGAGAGAAACCCATGGTTCACCGGAACCGTCACGCGTGTTCCCGACTTCGCAACGAAGGTCGCCTCCCCTTTGCCAAAGACGACGTCGGACACCTCGTCAAAGCCCTCGGGGATCTTCACAACGCCCTGGATGTAGTGGACGGAAAGGTCGCCCGTGAGATCCAGCGAAGTCTTCACCCCTTCCCCAGTGAGGAGGTTGTCCGAGGCCGAGGGCTTCAAGCCGTCCGCGAAATAGGCGGTGACGTCCTCCAGACCCACGCAGTTGTTGCGCCCGAACCATGGAAGTCCATGGCGTCCTCCGTTCTCTATCCACATGACCGTCGAGGTGAGCACCTTGGGGTCCTTCATCGAGAACCAGAGCCAACCCTGGTCCGCACGCACCGCGGCCAGCCAGGCCGGTTTGCCTGCGGTGTCCTTGGGAAAGATTTGAAGCAGGTCGGCATAACCCTTCTTCTGCGGTAGACGTGAACAATCCACGGGAGGTGCTCCTTCAAAGATGGAAGGCACCGAAGACAGGCTTTGGAAGCGCTTCCGGATTCCCAACTGCTGATACTCGGCATTCGCAGGAACGCTGAACTGGGTGGGGTTGGTGTAACCAAAGCGGATCGGGCTGTGCGAGATGCGGAAGGCTCCCTCCTCCTCGGGCATGGCCAGGGTGGCATGATGTCCCAGCGACGTCCGGCCCTGGAAGCCGGTGATGTGGTGCGTCGTGTAGATGACGTTCTGCCCTTCCTTGAGATGCAGCTTCTTGCTGACGGTTCCCGGCCGGACCTCGGTCTCCAATTGCAGGCTCAACGTGGTCACGCCGTTCTCCCGTTCCATCCCTTCGAGATCCCAACGGCTCCCTGCGGTTTCCCCATGCGGCGGATGCTGTTCACCGTTGAAGGCGTCTCCGTTCCCTCCGAAAGGCATGCAGAAGAAATCACCCCTCAACGGCACCAGCACTGGAACAGGATAGTCGTGCTCCTCCCCCTGCCACGGACTGATGTAATAAGGAGCCACCGGGAAGTCGCTTCCACGAAAGAACGTGACCGGAGCCATGTGCCCGCCCTGCCTCGTCACGAACAAGGTGACCTGGTCGGACTCCACCAACCAACCTTTCTGATCAGATCGTTGGGTGCTCTTCGGTTTCTCAGCCAGTCCTCCGCACATTCCTGCGAGTAGGACCATCAGGGCGGTGAATGAATTCTTCATGACGGTTTCTTTGGAAGCGCCTAGTTCAGGTCGGGATCCTTGAGGGCATCCTCCTGCTTGTAGAGTTCGGTTGGGATCAGGGTCTGGGCGGGCAGCTCCTCGCCTTTCGAATACTTGATCAGCGCCTGCACCACCTGGATGCCCATCTTGTCGGGAAACTGGATCGGGTCCGCGTAGATCTTCCCATCCTTGATCGCCTGCTTGCCCTCGGGCTGTCCGTCGAAGCCGACGATCACCACCTGATCCGCCTTGTTGGCCTTCTCCAGTGCGGCCCGGGCTCCGAGTGCGGCCGGGTCATTGATGGCAAAGATGCCCTTCAGGTCCGGATGGGCCTGCATCACATCCTCGGCCGCCTTGTAGCCGATGTCCTTGGCAGCGCCACTTTCCAGAGTGGCCACGATGTCGATCTTCCTGGCTGCCGTGGAATTGTGGGCATCGATGACTTCCCGGAAACCCTTCACCCGGAGGATGCAGGACTCGGCCTGCGGGAAATGAAGGACCGCAATCTTGCCCCCGCTCTCCCCCAGCACCTCGATCATGGCTTCCGCCGCCTTCTTGCCTCCGCCATAGTTGTCGGTGGCAATCTGGGTAGCGATCTCCACCCCGGGCTCGTTGCAGGGGATGTCGACGGTGAAGACCGGGATGCCCGCCTTGTTGGCTTCCTGAATGACCGGAACGATGGCCTTGGACTCACAAGGGCTGAGGACGATGGCCACCACTCCCTTCACGATGAAGTCCTTCACCTGGTTGCTCTGCTTGGCCACATCCTTGTCCGCACTGACCACCAGGGTTTCATAGCGATGCTTGGCGCCCTCCTCCGTGATGTGGTCGCCGATGACCTTAAAGAAGGGATTGTCCAGCGTGAGCAGGGAGACCCCGATGGTGCCACGGGAAGGCTCGGTATTGGCATCAGGGGCCGTTGGGGCATCGCCCTCGGCGGATCCGCCGCCACCACAACCCACCAGGGCAGCTGCAAGGGTCAGGGAAAGGAATTTCAAAAGGTGTTTCATAGACAGGTCTGCTGAGGACTCCCATGCACAGGCTGGGATCTTTTTGGGAATGTCCAAACCGTGACGCGATCCCCCCATGATGGCAATGAAAAGTGCCTTGGTCGCAACTTGGGGCGAGACGCTCCAATAACCGGCAGGCGGGATCCCGCGACTGCGGGACCACCACGAGCCACGGGATGAGGAATGTGTCCTGCGGAAAGAATGGATGAAGACAGGAAAATGATTGGCAGGAGTATGGGAGCTCTCCATTCCCCAACCGGGGAATCAAAACCACCCCAAGCAGCGGCAAACACCTCCTCCTCATTGGGGCGTCCAATCTTCCCGAAAGGTTCTGGACTGCCGCTTTGCGTATGAACCCATAGGGCTGGGGACTTGACATCGCCATGACACCATTAACAGTCCAGCGTTATGAAAAGAATGTTGGTCCTCGCGTTGGTCATCAGCTCCACCCTCGATCTTTGTGCACAGAACAAGTGGGGCTGGCTTGGCAGATTGTTTGGTAGTGAATCCCAGAAGCAGGAAGAGGTCGCCAAACCTGCGAAGGAGGTGGAGGAAAAGGCTCCGATCCGCTCAACCGAAGGCTGGTCCCCAAAGGAGCTTCAGGTGCTGGAGGAATACATGCGAGGGCGACCCGAAATGAGGGGCGACAAGCCCACCAACAGGGAAATGGACCAACCTACCCGACGAGACAGGGACGAGGATAATGATCGTGATGACGACGACCGGGACAAGGACAAGGATCGGGAAAAGCAAAAGGACAAAAACCGCGGACCGGGTTTTGATCGGGACCCGGGCCCTGATCAGGATGGAGATCGCGGCCCAAACCAGGGCCGTGGCAAAGGAAAAGGCCAGGGCAAAGGAAAAGGCCGGGGACAGGATTCTGATCAAGGCCGTCCCGGTGGTCCAAAAAGCCTGCCGCCAGGGCTTCAAAAGAAGTTGGATCGCGGTGGACAGTTGCCCCCGGGTTGGCAGAAGAAGCTCAAAGTCGGTGAAGTGTTAGACAGCAACGTCTACAGCCAGTCCGAGAAGATACCGCAGAACATCTTCACTCAACTTCCCACCCAACCTTCGAACACCGAAATCCTCCAGGTCGAGGACAGGGTGATCCGTGTGATGAAGGACACGCAGCGCATTCTGGATGTCTTCGGCATCGGCGGCAACAAGGAGTGACCGAAAGCACGCCAGTCTGAAGATTTGAAGCGGGTCCACAAGGCACGGCTCATCCAGTTCTGATTCCTCGACCGGCGTTGAGATTCGTTCCTTCAGGACTGGATCAGTTTTGGGGGCTTGATCCCCGGGCTCCATTTCATTCCGCGCCGGGGCTACATGCGTTGGCCGCTTCACGGCCATAGGTGCATTTGAATGAAGGCGATTTCTCAGGCAGGAAAACGTGAACAAGGAAGCACTGAATGGCTCATCCCCCGGTAGGGGGAAGGGAATATCCACCACCCCGCCTCCAAGGCAACTCCCACAGCCTGTGGTGGTAGGCGTCCCCGCCTGCCGGTTATTGGGGCGTCCCGCCCCAAGTCTCCCCTCCCCCACAAAACACATGTCCTGTTTGGACCGGCTCGTCCGTTCGTTTGTGATCAGGAAGGCAGGCTCACAGAAGGGCCAAACCTGCCCAAGTGGACCAGGACCGTTTCAAACTCAACTTTGCCGTCTCGCCACAACCCACCGATACCACGTGTGGGCCTTCCTGCTTGCAGGCGGTCTATGACTTCCACGGGACCAGCAAGTCGGTTGAGGATCTGGTAGGCAGCATCCCCGAACTCAAGGACGGCGGCACGCTGGCGGTCAACCTGGGCATCGACGCCCTGAAGCACGGCTACAAGGCCGTCCTCTACACCTACAACCTCCGGATCTTCGACCCCACCTGGTTTGGCAGGAAGGCCGACCTGAAGCCCCTCCTCCGTGAGCAACTGGCGGCCAAACCCGGGGCCAAGCGACGCACCGCCATCAAGAGCTACATCAAGTTCCTCGAGCTGGGGGGCGATGTCCGCTTTGCCGACCTGACCGGGTCCCTGATCCGCAAGCAGCTGAGGAAGGGCCTGCCCATCATCGTGGGCCTGAGCAGTACCTTTCTCTATCGCGCCTGCCGCGAGCACCCGGTCACCAATGAAGACGATTCCATCCATGGAAAGCCAGCCGGCCATTTTGTCGTCCTCTACGGCTACGACCGCCTGAAGAAACGCGTCTGGGTGGCGGATCCCTACCCCGGGCATCCCTATGGCGACGAGATGTTCTATCCCGTCGAGATGGCGCGCCTGATCAATTCCATCCTGCTGGGCGTCCTCACCTACGACGCCAACCTGCTGGTCATCCAGCCAGCCACCAAAGCCCATGCCTAACATCCTCTTCGTCGTCAACAACCCCGAGCGCTGGCCGATCCAGATCGAGGGGGTGGAGGTGGTTTCCGCGAGGAGCTACCTGACCGAGCCACGTTTCTCCACCATACGTAACGCACGGGTCTTCAATCTCTGCCGTTCCTACGCCTATCAGTCGACAGGTTACTACGTCAGCCTGCTGGCCGAGGCCCGGAAGCACCATCCCATGCCCAGCGTGGAAACGATGCAGGACCTGAAATACCAGTCGCTCCTCAAGGTGGTTTCCAATGACCTGGAGGACCTGATTGAAAAGGCACTGGCGCCCCTGACCAGCGACACCTTCACGCTTTCGATCTACTTCGCCCGGAACATGGCGAAGCGTTACGACCGGCTGTGTCGCGAGCTCTTCAACCTCTTTCCCGCCCCAATGCTCAGGGCCTGGTTCAAGAAGGGCGCCGATGGCTGGACCCTGAAGAATCTCTCCGCCATCTCCGCCAATGAGGCCCCGGCCGAACACCGGGATTCCATCGTCCAGTTTGCCCGTGAATACTTTTCCAAGGGGAGCCGATCGACGCGCAAGAAACCGGCACGCTTCCGCATGGCCATCCTCGCGGACGAGGACGACGAGACACCGCCTTCCGATGAGAAGGCCCTGCAGCGCTTCGTCTCCGCCGCCGAGCAGCTTTCCATCTCGGCCGAGATCATCGACCACGAGGACTACGGTCGGCTGGCTGAGTTTGATTCCCTCTTTATCCGTCGCACCACGGCCGTGAACAACTACACCTACCGCTTTGCGCGTCGCGCCGAGGCGGAGGGGCTGGTGGTCATGGATGATCCCACCTCCATCGTCCGCTGCACCAACAAGGTCTACCTGGCCGAACTGCTGACGCGACACGAGATCGCCGCTCCCCGAACCGAGATCATCCATGCCGACAACCGGGAGGAAGTCATGAAGGGCCTTGGCCTGCCCTGTATCCTCAAGCAGCCCGACTCCGCCTTTTCCCTGGGTGTGTTGAAGGTCGAAAGCCGGGAGGAGTTCCTCAAGGTCACCGAGGAGATGCTGGAGACCTCCGACATGCTCATCGGCCAGGAATACCTCCGGACCGACTTCGACTGGCGGGTGGGCATCGTCGATCGCAAGCCCCTCTACGCCTGCAAGTACTTCATGGCCCGCGGGCACTGGCAGATCTACAACAACAAGGCCTCCAAGGATGGCGACGACTTCTACGGCGACTGGGAAACCGTTCCGGTGGAACTGGCCCCTGAGAAGGTCGTCCGCGCCGCGCTCAAGGCGACCAACCTGATCGGCGACGGCCTCTATGGCGTGGATCTCAAGGTCTCCGGAAAACGCGTGGCCGTCATCGAGGTCAACGACAACCCCAGCATCGACACCGGTGTGGAGGACAAGGTCCTTCGAAGCAGCCTCTATGAACGGATCATGGAGGTCTTTCTCAAACGCATGGAGAAGCAGAGCTACTTCAAGGGAAACGCCTGATTTTAGACTGGTTGCCAAAAGTATAGGAAACCCCAATGTCCCAGAAATCCTTCACCCTCTTTTCACGATTCGGCGTTGAGCTCGAATACATGATCGTGGACGCCGAGACACTCGCTGTCCGCCCCCTTGCCGACGAACTGATCCACGAGTTCTCCGGTTCCATGGAAGGCGATGTCTCGCGCGGTCGCTTTGAATGGTCGAACGAACTGATGCTCCACGTCATCGAGCTGAAGACCGGGCGCCCTGCCAGTTCGCTGGGCAACCTCGCCAACGGATTCTCAAACGAGGTGCAGACCATCGACGAAGCCCTCGCGAAGAAGGGACTGATGCTGCTGCCCACCGGCGCGCATCCGTGGATGAATCCCGATCGCGAAGCCCGGCTCTGGCCGCATGGCAACCGCGACATCTACAACAAGTTCAACAGCATCTTCGACTGTCGCGGACATGGTTGGGCCAACCTCCAGTCCGTCCACCTGAACCTGCCCTTCTCCGATGAGGATGAATTCGTCCGGCTGCATGATGCGATCCGGCTCCTCCTGCCCATCATACCTGCCCTCAGCGCCAGCAGCCCGATCCTGAATGGCAAGCCGACCGGTTACCTGGATTCACGCCTGAACGTCTACTCCACCAACTGCAGCCGGATCCCTTCCATGACGGACGGCGTGGTGCCCCAGCAGGTGCGCTCCATCGACGAATACCAGAAGAAGATCCTCAACCGCATCTACCGGCAGCTCAAGCCCCATGATCCGGAAGGCATCCTGCAATACGAGTGGGCCAACGCCCGCGGCGCCATCGCGCGCTTCGATCGCAATGCCATCGAGATCCGGGTCATCGACATCCAGGAGTGCCCGGCCGCCGACCTCGCCATTCTCAGGCTCATCGTCGCCGCCCTCCAGCATCTCACCGATCGCCTGAAACAGGATCCCTCACTCATGGAAAAGGTGAAGACACCCTACCTCAAGAAACTCCTCACCTCCGTCATCGCCAAGGGAGGCGCCAGCCCCATTCGATCCGCAGCCTATCTCGAAGCCCTCGGCCTCGATCCCCATCCAACCACCGTGACCGAAGTGTGGAGAAGCCTGCTCGAGCAATGCTTCCCCAAGAAGGCCCCATGGATGCCCCCCATCCAACTCATCCTCGAACAAGGCTCCCTATCCACCCGCATCCTCAAGGCCACAGGTGACAATCCTTCCAAGAAGAAATTAAAATCGGTTTATCGGGAGCTGGCTTCATGCCTTTCGAGGAACGAGCCTTTTGTGCCGTAGTTTTCGTGCGACGGTCACAGACCGACGCTACAACGCAGCGATTGTAGCGGCGTCTGTGTCAGCGCCGCATTCTTCATCACCATTTGTGTCGCCCTGCTGGGGCTGACGAAGATGTGTGGGCATGATGTCCCGGTGGCTTACGCACACCGGCTACCATCTGTCAGCCCTCCGGGCCTCATTCATTCAGATCCGGAGGATCGAAATACGATAGCCGGTGAGCGTAAGCCACCGGAATAAGAACACAAAGACACGCCAAGCCCTGGAGGGGCGACGGACACCAGCTACTTCTGAAGGAACCACTTGATCGTGTTGACGATGAACCAAATTGAGAATGCCAACAGGAGGACCTTGCCAACCCATTTGCCCAGTCCGACAAACATCGCTACCAGCCTGGCCTGGCAGCGGTAGAGGAACTTCACAAGGAAGTTGGCCTTGTTGTAGCGTTCCTGTTTCGCCTGAAGCCGCTGCCTCTTCTCGATGTTCTTCTCGCGGCGTCGAATCGCCTTCTTCCGTTGTCTCGCTTCCCAAGGCTGCCCACGTTCCTTGATGGTCTTCTTCAACTTGTCGAAGCGCTTGCGTGGAAGGGGAAGCGTGTTGGTGTTGTTGCGAAAGTAGGAGTTCACTGGATCGTTTCGATCCAAGGGATTCTTGATCACCTGCTGGAGGTAGGGATGGATGGAGACATCGGGCTGACGGTATTCCTCAATGAGCCTGTCCTCGTGATCAATCTGTGCGATCACCGCTTCCTCAAAGGTAAGCCCATCGCAGACGATGCATTGCTCGATATTGTGAAAGCGGTTCCAGAGCACACGTTTCGCCAGATGGTGCTCGTAGTTACGTTGAATCTCTTCTGGAGTCAGTGGTACAGGAGCCTCAACGGGAGGGCCTGTGTCGGCATTCCTGAGACGTCTCAGCTCGGCATCGTGGTCATAATACTCGACCGGGTTGATATGATCGTAAGCCCGATTGTGCAGGATGATCCTTGCCTCGTCTGCATTGCGAAACGATTCCCCGTAGATCGTCACCGGTGGCCGATCAAAAACGTCTGACATAAGGGTAGAGTGACATCTGCATGGTGCTTTGCCACGTCAATTTCGATCTCTGTTTCCTCTGCTCCCTCCTGTTCAGAAATCTGGGTTCATCCGGGTCCATCTGCGGTTCTCAATGCTTCCAATCGTCGCTCCCTGCAGGTATTCAAATTCATGTGAATCCACGACACCAAATCCTATCAGGCGTATTGCTGTCCTGCCTTCTGGCGGGTGCGGCCTTCGGTGCAAAGATCGCTCCGCAGAAATACCTGCTTGGGAAAGAACATCCGGGAGTGTGGCTTCCCTACAAGGGCAGTCATCCGCTGGACCAGGTCAACCCGGACATCACACGGATCTTCTTCTCCATCCACAGCTCGGGTTACGACGCCCTTCAATACTATGGCAATGCAGAGGCTGCGATCGCCAAGGTGCCAGGAGGGAAGAAGGAGACGCTCATCGTCGCACCCCACTTCCTGGACCCACAACACATCGAGGGGAAGATCCCTGACAAGATGCTGCACTGGAAGGTCCGTCCCTATTGGGGTTCCTCCCTTGGACTGGTCGGGTCCGAGGGAAAAGCGATCCGCCTCAGCTCCTTCGATGTGCTGGACCAATGGATCGCGCAGATGGCTGACAGGAAGCTGTATCCCAACCTGAAGGATGTCGTGATCGTGGGTCATTCCGCCGGTGGACAGATGGTCCAGCGCTATGCCCTGGTCGGGAAGTTCCAGCCACCAGAAGGCGTGAAGATCCGCTATGTGGTCTGCGCGCCATCCTCCTACGCCTACCCGACCGCCGAACGCTGGGTCCCGGGAACGAAGTACCGCTTTGCCGTTCCTTCCGGCAATCAGCTGGAGTCGGCACCCAATTACAACAACTGGGGATACGGCATGAAGGAGCCCTACACCTATTTCCGTGGGATGGATCCGAAGAAGGTGGCGCAAGAATATGCGAAGAGGCGCGTATTCTACATCTGCGGGGAGAAGGACAACGATCCCAACAACCGCAGCCTTTCGAAGTCCAACGCCTCCATGCTGCAGGGGAAGCAGCGCCTCGAACGCATGACCATCTTCTTCCAATACCTCCAGCACACCTACGGCCCGTCCATCACCCAAACCCACGCCTTCGCCATTGCGCCAAGGGTCGGCCACAGCGGCAAGGGCAACATGACTTCTTCTCCGGGCATGAGATTCCTCTTCGCTCCTCTTCCGGAGTGAAAAGAAGGATTTCTCTCACGGAGACACGGGGATTCACGGAGAAGAGAAGATTGATTCGAGCGACGGTCATAAACCGCCGCTCCAGCGTGGTTGTTGTAGCGGCGTCTGTGTCAGCGCCGCAGTTCAATGCGAACGCACTGTGAGTTGTGTCGCCCCGCCGGGGCTTCTTCCAAATTTTTGGGATGCGATTACCCGGTGGCTGACGCGCACCGGCTACCCTATTTCGATCCTCCGGATCTCTGGACTTGAGGCCCGGAGGGCCAGCAGAAGGTAGCCGGTGCGCGTAAGCCACCGGAATGAAATGAAATAAATAAACCAAGCCCCGTAGGGGCGGCACATGTCCGAACGAAGAGAAGACCTCAATTCGAGCGACGGTCACAGACCGACGCTACAAGGTGATGGTTGTAGCGGCGTCTGTGCCATCGCCGCATTCTTGATTCCTATTTTTTCTCCACCACCTTGTCCGAGTTTCGTCTCTCGATAAAGCGCACCAGGTAGTAGTTGATAGCAAATACGATTCCAATGAAGACAACACTGCCTACCAGTTCGTACCAGCGAACATCTGGCATTAGAAGGAATCGCAATCCGTTCGTAAACAAGGCGAAGAACGTCGCCGCAATGCCTCCAAAGAAGCAGAACTTTTTCTCCATCTCCGCGGAAGTCTTTCCCCGGAGAATGGCGAGCCATGTCACGTAGGCACCTCCAGAATACAGCCCCAGACCTAGCAGACAGATTGATATGACGATTACGGCTTCCTTCATTCCCTTATCCAAGCCTGACAATAAAACAACTTAACCTGCCACACCTATATCGAAAGGAATACCAACCCTCATTCAAGCGACGGTCACAGACCGACGCTACAGTGAGGATGTTGTAGCGGCGTCTGTGTCAGCGCCGCATATCTCTTCCTCCTCTGCGTCGCCGCGTCTCTGCGTGAGAGAATCCGTCTCCTAATCCTTACCTGTATCCGCGCAGATGCCGCGTTTGGTGGCGGCGACGAACTCGATCATTTCCACGGCGGGTGCCGACTGGAACTCCACCTTGGCCCGGGAGAGGGCATCCTGCATGCGCATGCCTGAGCGGAACAACAGCTTGTAGAGCTGCTTGAGCTCCGTGCGTTGTTCCGCGTTGAACCCGGCACGGCGCAGGCCCACGACGTTCAGGCCGCAGATGCCGTTGTCGCCGCGTGCGATCGTGAAGGGTGGCAGGTCCTTGCTGATGCCTGATCCACCCTGCATGAGGGCCATACGACCGATGCGCACAAACTGATGGGCCAGGCAGTTGCCGGAGATGAAGACCCTGTCCGCCACCTCCACATGACCACCCAGCAGGGCGCCGTTGGCAAGGATCACGGAGTCACCGAGGATGCAATTGTGTCCCACATGACAGTGGGCCATGTAGAGTCC
The DNA here is from genome assembly GCA_964554035.1 of uncultured Verrucomicrobiota bacterium. Lineage (GTDB taxonomy): Bacteria > Verrucomicrobiota > Verrucomicrobiia > Limisphaerales > CAZKNW01 > CAZKNW01. The sequence continues at coordinate 7,759 of CAZKNW010000016.1, read as the reverse complement.
GCCTGAGCCAATGACCGTATCCTCCTCCAGCTTGTTGGAACGATGGACGGTGACGTGCTCACGAAAGACGTTGTTGTCTCCGATACGAAGCTTCGTGGGTTCGCCGTCGTATTTCAGGTCCTGGGGGGCATCGCCGATGACCGCCCCGGCATGGAAATGGTTTTCCCTTCCGATGGTGGTGTGTCCGGTAAGGTGGACGTGGGGACCAACGACGCAGCCTTCGCCAAGGGATACCTGCGCATCAATGACGGCATAGGGTCCGACCGTGACGCCCTCGCCCAGTTGGGCTCCGGCGCCCACCACGGCAGTGGGATGAATCTGATTGCTCATTCGTAGAAGTAACCAAGCTCCCGCAACGAGGTGAATCCCCGCGGGTGTTGGGCACTCTTCAACCCAATGATGACATGGTCCGTCAATTCAATCCTCAACAAACGGCCGGCCCGGATAATGTCGCGCGTGGCCCGGATGTCGGCCTCGGAGGGTGTGGGATCACCACTGGGGTGGTTGTGTACCAGCACAACGCGATGGGCATTGGCCGTGATTGCAGAGCGGTAAACCTCGCGTGGATGAATCAGCAATGAATCGAGGGTACCGGAGGAGATTTCCTCCCACCCCAGCATGCGGGCCCGGGTGTTGAGGTGGATGACATAGAGCTTCTCGGTCGAGGCATCCATGCAGATGGGCATCATCTTGGCTGCCACCTTGTCGGGCGTATCGAGGACGGTTTGTTCGCCCATCATTTCGTCGGCCATGCGTCGTGCCAAGGAAAAGGCCGCCTTGAGTCCGACGGCCTTGTCCTTTCCGATGCCCTTGATCCGGCAGAGCTCATTCACGTCCGCTCGGGACAACTGACAGAGGGATCCGTCGTATTTGTGAAGAAGATTCTTGCCGACCTCGATGGCGTTGATTCCCTGCGTCCCCACCCTGAGCAGGATGGCGATGAGTTCCGCAGGATTCAGCGATTCGGCCCCCAGCCGTGCCAGACGCTCCCTTGGCTTCAATGCGTCCGGCAGATCCGCGATTCGCATGGATTCATTCATGTCACTTTCGTCTTCTCCATCTCAAACTCCCTGAATTCAAAAACGTAATGGGGTGGGATCAAGGCGCGGATCCGGATGCCCGTCTCCTCGTAGGCTTCCTCAAGGATCTGGCCGACCTCGTGCATCTTGGCGGAAAGGTCCGTGCGGGAATAGGGGATCATCACCTCCATCTCCTCGCGGATCGGACGCAAGCGGGTGCCCAGTTCGAGCAGCAGCTTGTCGATCCCTTCCCCGCTCTTCGCGGAAACCATGACTGCGTCCGGGTACTCCGAGGCAAAGGGTTCGGGAAGGGCCTGGTGTTCCAGGCGGTCCATCTTGTTGAAGACCATCAGCGTCGGCTTGCCGCCTGCACCCAGGTCGGTCAGAACCTGGTTCACGGTGTCGATCTGCTCGACTGCCTGGGGATGACTGACATCCACCACATGCACCAACAGATCCGATTCCACCACCTCCTCCAAGGTCGCCTTGAAGGACTCGACGAGGCTGTGGGGCAGCTTCCGGATGAAACCCACCGTGTCCGACAGCAACACGTTCTGGTTGGTCGGCAGCTGAAGACGGCGGGTGGTCGGATCCAGGGTGGCGAAAAGCTTGTCCTCCGCCAGCACCTCGCCACTGGTCAGGGTGTTGAAGAGCGTGGACTTGCCGGCATTGGTGTAACCGACGAGCGAAGCAATCGGCCACTGCATGCGGCGGCGCGCCCGTCGCTGGGTATCGCGCTGCTTGCGGACAATGCTCAGCTCCTCGGACAGGCGGTGGATGCGCTCCAGGATACGACGGCGGTCGACCTCCAGCTGGGACTCACCATCACCCCGCATGCCGATACCACCCTTCTGACGCGAAAGATGCGTCCAGAAGCGTGTCAGCCTGGGAAGCAGGTGCTGCAGCTGGGCGAGTTCAATCTGGAGTTTGCCTTCGCGCGTCCTGGCACGCTGGGCGAAGATGTCGAGGATCAGTGACGTCCGGTCCAGAACCTTGATGTCAAAGATCTTCTCCAGGTTGCGGCTTTGGGCAGGGGAAAGTTCATCATCGAAAATGACCGTGTCCACATCCTCACCGATGCACTGCTCGGCGAATTCGCCGGCCTTGCCCTTTCCGATGTAGGTCGCGGAGACCGGTTTATCCAGGCGTTGGTGGCCTGAACCGATCACTTCACCTCCTGCCGTTGTCGCAAGCCTTCCCAGTTCGTCCAGAGAGTCATCCAGTTCCCAGCTGGGCTGGGATTTGATATCCACCCCGACCAGGAAGACCCGTTCTGATTCCTTTTCCTTTTCCGAGTAGTATGCTTTCAAACGATAACTTTGATACCAATAGGTCCAAATACGGCCCTTTTCCAGTGAAAAGGATGTCCTACCCCCTGGAAAATAACCCGGTTGTGGAGTGCATTTTTTACGAATCAGCTTGTTGACAAGCCCATGAAGATTGATAGCCTCTCGCGCTCTTTACGAAAAGAAAGAGTCGTTTCGTAACACCATTCAGCACCATGCCGAATACCAAATCAGCCATCAAGACCGTCCGCAAGGACGCCAAGCGCACCGAACAGAACCGACAGATGAAGTCACGCGTCCGGACGTTCGAAAAGAATTTCCTGAAGACCATCGAGTCTGGAGACAAGGATGCCTCTGCAGCAGCCCTGAAAAAGGTCTACTCAGCCGTGGACAAGGCCGTGAAGGCCGGTGTCCTCCATGCCTCCACCGCAGGCCGCAAGAAGAGCCGCCTCTCCGCCCGCTTCAACGTGAGCATCAAGGCATAACCGGAACTTCCTCATTTCGAGAAAGGCGTCCTGATGCACAGGGCGCCTTTTTTTTGCCCCTTTCCAAGGCACCACGCTCCCACCCATGTCCGTCGAACTGACCGATAAGCTGCTGATGTCCATCGCAGGCTGGGAGGTGATGAAGCGGGCACGCTCCTATCATTCTTCCGGAAAGGTCGAGGAGGCTCAATGGAATCCCCCCCGGCTCGAGGGCCGGTGCCATGGCGGCCCGACGCTCTACAAGGCCGGGCTGGTCCTGAAGAACAAGGTCGACGCCGACAATCTCTGCTCCTGCCGGGACTCCCGCGAACGAGGCCTCATCTGCGCACACTCCATCGCCATCGGCCTCGAGATCCTGAATCCCAGAAGCAAGGAGAAGCAGGAATCAGGTGGAAAGCAACCTGCGGCCGAAACGAAGGCAACCGCCCCACTCTCGCGGGATCCGGCCAACTGCATCCCCATTTCGTCCCAGCCCGGGACGGGTACCCCTCTCTCGATCCACATCATCATCCCCCCCAACCTGCATAAATCGGTTTCCCAGGGAAGGGCCATGCTTACCCTTGAGGGAGAGGCCGCGGGCCGGCGGATGCCGCTCAATGCACTACCCCGAAACGAGGAGTACGATCTGGACCAGACGGATCTGCTGTTGCTCCACGGATTGGAGACCGCCGCCGGTGGTGTCACACCGGGCGTCCTCATGCTGACCAACGAGGAGTTCTCCGGCCTCCTCCCCCATCTGGTCGGGCACCCGAGGATCACCCTGGGTCGCAATGGCGATTTCGAGGTTTCCCGGGAACCATGGCGACCGCGACTGATGGCACGCCTGAAGGAGAACGGCGACATCCGCATCACACCCGACGAAGGCTCCCCCGCCCTTCTCAATGGAAGGACCCCATGGGCGGTCTGCGAGGACCGCATCTGCCCGATGAGCCTGCCCGAAGGCGCCGCCGACTATCTGGATGGAAAGGTGATCCGGAGGGAGAAGGTTCCCGAGTTCATCAACGAGGTCTGGGTGAAGCTGGCGACCGATTGCGACATCGACGCCAACTTCGATCTCGACGACTTCATCATCGAGACGCTCAAGCCTGAGTTCCACCTCAACCTCGCGGGAGGCATGGCCATGCTGGATGCCTCTCTGGAGTGCCGCTATGCCAACCGGAAGGTCAAGCCCGGCAGACTGGAAGCGGATGAGCCAATCCTGATCCCGGATCCCGATCAACCCACCGCCTTCCGCTCACGGGACATCGCCCGCGAACAGGCCGCCGTCCAACTGCTTCAGGATGCGGGCTTCACCGGGCCGGATCGGACCGGACGCTACCGGGTGAATGGCCAGGACCGCGTCTTGTCCTTCTTCGCCGGGATCTACCCCCGGCTGGAGAAGGAATGGAAGGTGACCCTTGAGCCAAGGCTGCAGTCCAGCACCGAGAAGAACATCGAGCGGGTGCAGCCCCATTTCCGGATCACCCCGGGCGAACAGTGGTTTGACCTGTCGGTGGACTATGAAGGTGGGGGCACCCCCTATTCGCCTGCCGACATCCAGCAGATCCTCCTTTCCGGCCGGGGACACAAGAAGGGTGCCTCGGGCAAGTTTGTCATCGTCGACACCGGGGCCGTCGAGGAGCTGCAGGAATCCCTCATGGATTGCGCCCCGAGCCAGCATGTGGACGGCTACCGGATTCCCCAGGCTCAAGCCGGCTTTCTCAGCGAAACCCTGAAATCGCTTGAAGCCGAAGGCAGGCTGGAAGCTCCCACCGACTGGAAGCAGCTGGTCGACCAGCAGACCGGGGACGTCGAACTCGATTACCCTGACTTCGGCCCGATGGATTCCCTTCTCAGGGACTACCAGAAGAAGGGCGTGGCATGGATGCGTTTCCTCAAGGCAAACCGGTTTTCCGGCATCCTCGCCGATGAGATGGGGCTGGGCAAAACCCTCCAGACCCTTGCCTTCCTGAAGTTCGACCTTCAGCAGCGCAAGGCACAGGAGCGACGCCCCTCCCTGGTCGTCTGTCCCACCAGCCTCGTCACCAACTGGAAGGAGGAGTGCGTAAAGTTCACACCCGACCTCAAGGTCCTGGTGCTGCACGGCCCCGGAAGGAAAGGCCTCTTCAAGCAGATCCCGGAACACCACCTCGTCATCACCAGCTATGCGCTCGTGAAACGGGATCTGGATGAGTACCGGAAGCACGAGTTCGAAAACGTGATCCTGGACGAGGCCCAGCATATCAAGAACCGCCAGACCCAGAACGCCCGCGCCGTGAAGGCCGTCCGTTCCAAAAGCCGGTTGGTGCTGACCGGCACGCCGATGGAAAACAGCGCTCTCGACCTCTGGAGCATCTTCGACTTCCTCATGCCAGGGTACCTCGGCAGTGAGAAGGATTTCCAGCAGCGCTACGAGGCACCCATCATCAAGAACCGTGATGCCGCAGCGCAGGAAAGACTCACGCGCCGGTTGAAGCCCTTTGTCCTCCGTCGCCTCAAGAAGGAGGTGGCGAAGGACCTTCCCGACAAGCTTGAGAAGGTCTCCCTCTGTGAGCTGACCGAACAGCAACGGGGCATCTACCAGGGACTTCTCGAGGCGGGACGCAAGGAGGTCTATGGAGCCGTGGACAAGAACGGTTTCAACAAGAGCCGCATGCTCATCCTCACCACCCTGCTCCGCATGCGGCAGGCCTGCTGCGACCTCCGACTGCTGGACCTTCCCAATCTGGATGAGAAGGGCACCTCCGGTAAGCTGGACCTCTTCAACGAACTGCTGGAGGAGACCATCGACGGCAACCACCGCGTCCTGGTCTTCAGCCAATTCACCGGGATGCTGAAACTGATGCGCGAACAGCTTGAGGCCAGCGGCACACCCTACTGCTACCTGGATGGATCCACCACCAATCGTGGCTCGGTGGTCCAGCGCTTCCAGAAGGACGCCTCCATCCCCGTCTTTCTCATCAGCCTCAAGGCGGGTGGTGTCGGCCTGAACCTCACCGGTGCCGACACGGTGATCCACTATGATCCCTGGTGGAACCCGGCGGTCGAGGCCCAGGCCACCGATCGTGCCCACCGCATCGGGCAGAAGAAGGTGGTCACCAGCTACAAGCTCATCACCCGCGGCACCGTGGAGGAGAAGATCCTCAAGCTGCAGCTGCGCAAGAAGGAGATCCTCGAGGCCATGCTCGGCGGCGACGAGTCGTTCACCAGCGCCCTCAGCTGGGACGACGTGCAGGACCTGTTTGAATAAGGAACGCAGGAAGGAAGGAACCGTGGCAGACCTGAACCTCTGTCATTGAGGATTCCTGGAACCTCTGACTACCTTCCTGTTCAACAGGAAGCGAATGGGACTCAAGATTCCAGTTTATCTGACCTCGCTGAGGCGGGATTATTTCCGGCTGCTGCACTGGACACGATTCCACATCTTTGTCCCGGTTGCCCTGATGTGCCTCGTTGCCCATTGGGCAGGCAGTTCTCCCGAACTCCATTCCTTCCGAAATGGAGTGATCATCGCCATCGTCTCGTTGGTCGCGTTCCCCCTCGCGCTGGGCACGGGGGGAGCATCCGCGACCATCCTGGCCAGGGAGCGGAAGGAAGGAACCCTGCCCCTCCTCTTCATGACCGGCCTGAACCCCATGCAGGTGCTCCTGAGCCGGGGGCTGCTGCGCATGGGCATCATCTTCTCCTATGTGATCGCCTGCATCCCCTTCCTGATTCCCGTCTATGGTGCCACACCGGTGGACCTTTTCCGGTTGTCCATCTATCTGGTCGGGATGTTGGGGGCCATCTACGGGTGCATCGGCACCTGCCTCGCGCTGGCATCGCACCACGGGAAGTTGCCAACAGGCTTCTTCCTGATGCTTCCCTTGTTGGCGATCCCACCGGTCTACAGCTGCTTCGCGACCGGCTCCCTGAACGTGGTTGAGAACGTCAGGCATCTCGGATGGATGATCCGATCGTACTTCACGCAGGACAGGGCCCATCTGGGCGATGCGATCCTGGTGGTCTGCTACTTCTGGATCGTCGCCCTCGTCGGATTCTCCATCGTCCACCACCTGCTGAAGCGGAACTGGTCAAGACCCTCTTCGCAGACCCGTGGAAACGAATCCAGGGAGGAGCCAACACCCGGAAAGCGCCTGCCCGCCCTTCCGGTACGCCTCTGGCGCTCCCTTTGCGACCGGTTCCTGAAGAGACGTGAGAACATGCCCCTCGGTGAACTCTCGCCCTTTGCATGGCTTTCAAAGACCCACTTTGGAAGATGGAGCAAGTGGGGTCATGCGGTACTTCCTGCGATCCTACTCGTGGTCTCCATCTACTTCGCCTTCTTCGAGCAACACCGTCCGGAGGACTTTCATGAAGCGCTGCTGGCCACCTCCATCATGGGACAATGGACCCTTCTGGTGGGAACTGCGATCGGGATCGGCATGATCCTGAATGAGATGAAAAGGACCGGACTGCTTGAACTCGTGGTGAAGGGCACGATGAAGGACGAAACGGAGTTCACCTCCGGCCTGGCGGACGCCATTCCCCGTTCCCTTTGGCACGCCATGATCATCAACACCGGAGTCGTCTTCCTGCTCACATGCCTCCATGTCTCGAACACCAGCAGGCTCACTCCGCACGATGCCTTCATCACCATCGTGTGGACGGGCATCCGCCATCCTGATGTGGACGTTGGGAGCCAACCGTTACATCGGGAAGCACGGCTATCGGAGATACGCGGAGTACTGGCAGGCCGGAAGCGAATACGTGGACCACCGGATTCAGCAGGCTCTCAAGGCGCAGCGAGCGGCAATCTACATTTACCTCATCGTCGCCGTCGTCGGGATCGCGAACCATTGGCATGCCAGGAAGACCCTGGAGTCACAACTGAGGGCCGGGCCCGCTTCCATCACCCGGGCCAGAGAGGATCGGAATCCCAGGACAAACCTTTTGTACTACTTCACGGCAACCCCGCTGTCCGGAGGTGCTTCCCAGGCAGAGATCACCG
>CAZKNW010000015.1:17575-20043 GCA_964554035.1 uncultured Verrucomicrobiota bacterium | reverse complement strand
GATTCGGGTCTGTGGTCCGGGCTGGCTGCGGCCGAACGGCAGCGTCTGGTCGGCATGAGGGACATGGTGGCGATTTCGGCGGCGACGGCGCAGAAGGTGAGAAGTGGCTTTCCGGACAACCTGACCGGTTTCTTTGCCGGAGTGCCGGTTATTCCCGAGGTGCCTCTTCCCGAGGGCAAGGCGGGCCTGATTACGGAGGTCAGGAAGGCGGCCGGCCTGCCTCTTTTCGCTGGTGGAAGCCAGTTTTGGGGATGGGTCTGGATCGGGCTGGGATTGCTGACCGGATTGATCGCCTGTCTTTGCGGCCTGCGGCAGATCAAGTTCAAGCGATGCATTGAGAACATTCCTACTTCACCCATAGCGGGCGTCGCCTTTGGCCTATCCGAGATTGTCGGCAAGGCGAAGATGACTGCTGCTTTTCCGGCCCTGCGCGGACCGGTTTCCCGTCGGGACTGCGTCTACTATCGCTATCTGGTGAAGGAGAGGAGAGGTTCCGGCAAGAACGCCAAGTGGGTGACCATCCAGGATGACAGGATGGTCCAGCCCTTTGAGTGCGAGGACGATACCGGCAAGATCCGGGTCTTCCCCTTTGATGCCGAGATCCAGCCCAACGAGAAATCAAGTCGTCGTGACGGCAGGATGCACTATAGCGAATGGCGCCTGGAGGAGCACTCCGAGATCTACGCCATCGGCCATGCCCGTGTGGATCCCGTGACGGGTGAGGAACTGGTGATGGACAAGCCGGAGGAAAAGAGCTTTCCCTTCGTGGTCAGTGGCTTCACCGAGAAGCGCGTCATGCTGGGCAAGGCCTTTGTGGGAATGTTGCTTCTCAACATCGCCTTTGCCGGTGCCGTCCTTGCGGTGCTGATGCTCTCAGGCATGACCGCCTCCTTTGCGCCCTCCGATTACCTCATCGCCGCCATGACGGGTCCGGTGATGCTGGTGCTGGTGGCGGTGGCCCTGCATTACAATGATCTGGTGTTTCTTCAAAAACGGGTGGACCGCAACTGGTCGAACATCGATGTCTCCCTGAAAAAGCGTGCGGACCTGCTGCCGGCCCTGGAATCCGTGGTGAAGGAATTCATGGCGCATGAGTCGGGACTGCAGGAGGCGCTGGCCGAGGCGCGCTCACGGTTCTCGACCAAGGTCAGCAGTGACCCCGTGGAGGCCGGCGAGTTCCTGAAGGCGGAGAATCATTTCACGCGGCAGTTCCTCGGCATGTGGGAGGCCTATCCAGACCTCAAGGCGGATGGCCCGGTCGGGAAACTCACCAAGACCCTCGTCGACGTGGAGAACGAGATCGCCTTGATGCGTAAGGGCTACAACGACGCCGTCGAGACCTACAACACACGTATCCAGTCGGTGCCGGATGTCTTCCTTGCGCGGGCCGTGAAATTCGAGGAGAGAAGGTTTCTTGGGTTTGCTCCGGAGATCGCCCATGTACCCGAGGTGATCCTGGAATCGATGGGCCCCTCCAAGGGACAGGATGTGGTCCAGGCAGCCGTGGGAGGTCTGGCGGCTGCTCCTCCGTTGCCGAAGGGTGATGTTGAAGCGGTGCCCGTGTCGGGGCACGGTGCTGCCCTCGGAAAGGGTGAGGTGCTTCCATCCCTGATCGTCATCAGCGAGGAAGAACTCCAGAAATCAGAGACGGCGCTGGGGCATCTGAAGGAAACCGCCTTCAATGGGGCGCGTGCCGCTGAGGTCCTGATGGCCATCCTGTTGCGGGAGGACGATCACGGAGGGGGACATCACCTCAACATCATCGAGGGCAAGCTGGGTTCCCATGTGAGGGGTAATGTGGAAGCCCATCTCAAGGATGTGTGGCAACTCCAGGACGTCCATCAGGCGCCACTTCTCAGGCACTGCCTGGAACAGATGGGACAACTGATGGAGCCCAAGCTCCGCCAGTTGAAGGGGGTGTTGGATGAACTCAGTCAACGGGATGAATCCATATCGCTTTTTGAATACGCGCTCAACCGGGCCCTGAGTGCCTTGGTCAGCAGGGTTTCGGAAGAGACCAGGCCTCCGGCGCAGGTCTACAGCTTTGCGCGGATGGATCACCAGGTCAGCGGCCTGTTCTCGCTGCTATCCCAGTTGAGTGGGGATGCCGTCGTGGCCGGGAAGGCCTTCGCCGTCGGAAAGGAATTCCTGGTCGAGAGGGATCTTGATATCGAGTATGTGCTTTACTCGCCGGAGCGGTTGATCGATGTGGATGCGGGCATGGACGAGCTGGCCAAGCTGGACCACGGGCGAAGGAAGAAGCTGGTTGATGCCTGTCGCAAGATCGCCGAGGTGGGAGAGGTGGCTCCAAGGCAGGATCTTTTTCTCACCGCGGTCGAAGCGATCCTGGGGTAGGGCATGGCTCCCATGGTTGTGGGAGCATCTCGTCAACGTCGGCAGCCAGGTTGAATCCCCTATTCGTCAGGGAGTGCATCGAACTCCTTCTTACGTTCCTCCATCCATGCCAT
>CAZKNW010000015.1:0-17475 GCA_964554035.1 uncultured Verrucomicrobiota bacterium | reverse complement strand
TCCATGCCATGTTGTCTGCTCTTCTCGGCCAGTTCCTCGAAGGTCTCCGCCTCAATGACGAAATCACAGGCCCCTCCCAGTTGTTTGCATGTCATCCTTTTCACGGTGCCGCGATACTAGCGGAACGTCCGTGCATCAGGCAAGGGAGCGGCTGAAGGTTCCATGTGCCAGCTAGGGCGATCACTCCGTGAGCGCCCGAGCCTGGCTTCCGTTCGCCAACGGGCATTCTGAATCCCCGTCCGCAGCAAAAGCCCGCGCGGAGCGACGGGCCCTGCCACTCATTGTCTCCATTCCATTTCAGGTTTGAGATTCTGCCTGCTTGCTTCAGGCTGCCGCGCCGAAATGAGCGATTTGTCTTCCGTCAGTGCCATCTTCTTTGACTTCGACGGGGTGATCATGGATTCCATGCACCTCAAGCTGGAGGCCTACCTGCGTGCGGTGGAGCGCTTCGGCTTTGAACCTTCGGAGGTGGACCGGTTGATGCGGGTGCACATGGGGCAGTCCCGACAGCGGATCCTGCGCTGGATGTATGAGGATCTTTCCGGCGAGGCGATGCCTGATGATGTGTTTGAGGAGGTGCTCGCGGTTTTCAATGCCCACGACGATGCCTTCCGCGTACGCATGGAGTATGTGCCGGGGAGCCGTGAGTTCCTGGAGAAGGTTCATTCCCGGTTCTACACGGCGGTGATTACGGGCACCCCTGAGGACGTGATCCTGAAGACGACGGCGCACTTCGAACTGGATGGCTTCTTCGACGTTGTCCGCGGAAGTCCGGACAGGAAGATCGATATCGCCGCCGAGCTTCTTGAGAGAAACGGGCTCGATCCGGCAACGACGCTTTTCGTGGGGGATGGCAAGACCGATCAGGAAGCGGCCGAGGCCAATGGACTACGCTTTGTGGGGAGGGGAACGAAGGAGATCTCCTTTGATCCGGACCGGGCATGGCGTGTCGTGGAGGACCTGAACGAGCTCCTGGATTGATTGGGGCCATGACCCTTGTGCAATCCGTGGTTCTGTTCGAGAGTGTCCGCATGTTCGGTCGTTTGTTCGCCCTGTTTGTCTTTGTTCCACTCATTGAGCTGATCCTGTTGATCCAGATCAGCGCCAGGGTGGGGCTGGGACCCACCCTGGGCCTGATTGTCATCACCGGTGCCATTGGTGCCTTCCTCGCCCGCAACCAGGGGCTGCTTGCCTTTCGTCGTATCCAGAATGAACTGGCCGCTGGGCGTGTTCCCGCGGATGAAATGATCGAGGGTATGTTGGTGCTCGTGGGTGGCGCTGTTCTCCTGACACCCGGGCTCCTGACCGACATTGCGGGCTTCCTCCTCATGGTTCCGGGAATTCGGCGCTCGATGATCCGGCGCCTGCGTCACGGCTATTCGGATCGCCTGAGACGGACCACCGCGGCCGCCGAAGGGGATGCCATTGATGTTTGAAATCCACCTTCGCGTTCTTGACTACCGGGACTCAGTCGGGATGCTTCAGGCAACCCTATGAAAAGCCCTGTCCTACGCCTGTCGTGCCTGCTTGCGTTGACCCAGCTTGCAGCATCGGTCGCCCTGTCTGCGGATCCGCTCAAGGAGCAGACCGAAGCCACCATGAAGAAGGCCGCCGCGTTCTATGCCGGCAAGGCGGCCATGAACGGAGGCTATGTCTACTACTACTCGCCTGACTTGAAGATGCGCCTGGGGGAAGGAGTGGCCCAGCCTTACCAGATCTTTCTCCAGCCACCCGGAACACCGACCGTCGGGATGGCCCTTCTCAAGGCCTACGATGCCACCGGTGACCGCTTCTATCTGGATGCCGCCATATCCGCGGGCAGGGCGATCGCCTACGGTCAGCTCAAGTCGGGCGCATGGCGACAGACGGTGGACTTCGATCCGAGGAGCAAGACCGCCGGGGTTTACCGGAATGGAAAGGGCAATCCCAAGGGGCAGAACAACTCGACGCTGGATGACGACCAGTCCCAGGCGACCATGCGCTTCATGATGCGCCTGGACAAGGCGCTCGGGTTCAAGGACAAGCAGATCCACGAGAGCATCTCCATTGCTCTCGATGCGTTGCTCAAGGCCCAGTTCCCGAATGGCGCCTTTCCCCAGGTCTGGGAGGAACCGGTCCGCCCGCAGAAGGTGATCAAGGCCAGTTTCCCCAATTACGACTACCGCACGGAGGGACGCGTTAAGAACTACTGGGACATGTACACCCTCAATGACGGATTGTGCGGCACGGTGACGCAGGTGCTGATTGAGGCCAATGAGATCTATGGAAACGACCGCTACCTGAAGGCGCTCGCGAAGCTCGGCGACTTCCTGATCCTTGCCCAGATGCCTGAACCACAACCAGCCTGGGCACAGCAGTATGGCTACTCCATGCATCCCATCTGGGCGCGGAAGTTCGAGCCGCCTGCGATTACGGGAGGTGAAACCCAGGATGCCATCAACGTCCTGATGACCATCTACGAGATCACTGGTGATGAAAAATACCTGAAGCCCATTCCATCGGCGCTTGCCTGGCTGAAGCGATCCCTGCTCAAGGATGGGCAGTTGGCGCGTTACTATGAGATGCGGTCCAACCGTCCGCTCTACATGGAGAGGGAAGGCAAGGTGTATTCACTGACCTATTCCGACGCCAACCTGCCCAGCCACTACGGCTGGAAGATCGGTTCCCGGATCCCGGAACTGGAGGCGCGGTTTGCCGATGTGCGGAAGCAGAGGGGAGTCAGGGCACCCGGTCCGACTGCGGCCGAGCTGGCACCCAGGGTAAGGGAGATCATCGGGTCCATGGATCGTTATGGAAGATGGGTTTCCACCTTCAAGGGAGAACCCCTGGCGGGGCAGCCCAAGTTTCGTCCTGGAGACCACTACATCCACAGCGGCGTCTTCAGTGAGAACCTGGAAACCCTGAGTCACTACCTGACCCTGGTGAAATGAATCCGTCTGCGAAGGACCCGATGATGTTGGCGTTGTTGGAATCGAGGAGGGAAGGGAGGTCTTCATGGCGCATCTGCTGACGGCGTTGGCCCTTGTCCTGCAGCTTTTTTGTCTGGTCCATGTGATCAAGAACGGAAAGCCGTGGATGTGGATTTTTCTCATCTTCTTCTTTCCTCCCCTCGGTGCAGTGGCCTACCTGATCGTGGAGGTGATGCCGGGCATGCAGACACCTCGCTTTGTTCGTTCGCTGGGTCATCGCAAGAAGGCAAGCACCGGCCAGATCCGTAGGCTCAGGGAAGAAATTGAATTCAGTGACACGGTGACCAACAAGGTGAACCTGGGCGATGCCCTCCTTTCCAGGAATGAGTTTGCGGAGGCAAGGCAGGTCTACTCGGATTGCCTCGAGGGCGCCTATGAGGATGACCCGGTCCTGATCCATAAGATGGCGGAAGCCTCCTTCGGGGCGAAGGAGTTTGAGGATGCCATCCTTTACCTCGGGAAGCTGGAGGAGCTGGGCTACCGCGACTATCGAATCGATCGCGACTACCTGAAGGCGCTTTCCCTGGCGGAGGTTGGCAGGGAAAGGGAAGCGATCCGGATTCTGGAGTCGATTGCAGAGCCCTATTCGGGTGAAGCCGCACGCTATGCCCTTGGTAGTCTTTACCTGGGGACAGAACAGAGGGAGAAGGCCGTCCAGGCGTTCAGGCAGATCATCGCCAACCGAAAGCGTTACAAGGACGCCTCGATTGGCAGTCAGGGCAAATGGGTGTCCAAGGCGAAGAAACGGCTCAAGGAAATTGAGGGCTGAATCCTATCCCTCGAAGTTGCCCCGGATCGGGTAGTTGTTCTCCCGGACCCACTCGACGGTCTCGACCAGTTCGGAAAGGTCTGCCCTGTTGAAAGGGGTGTTGGAGATCTCGATCAGGGCCAGGGCATCCCTCTCGTCGACGCCGAAAGTCCCGGGCTCGGCGAACGGCCGGTCAGTTTCGTCAGCGCTTCGGGGCTGGGAAATGTAGAGTCCCAGTTCCTTCATCTGCTCGATGGAGAGATCGTATCCGACGGGAAAGCTGAGCTTGTGCTTTTCCACCATGGCTTCCGCCTTCTCAACCGGGTCACCTGATATCGCCACGAGTTCGGCGCCGGCCTTCAGAAACGCCTCCCTCAGTTCCTCCAGTCGTGCCAGATACTGGTTGCAGAGGGGGCAGTGCAGTCCACGGTAGACGATGATGACCTGCCATGGGGCGCCTTCGATTCGGTGTCCCAACCTGATCTCGCCACCGCCAACCTTGGGGACGACGATGTCTGGGAGACCGCCGCCGGATTTCAGTTTGATGCTCATCGATTTGAAGAGGGGCAGAATCGGAGTTTATTCCTCAAGCCACTTCATGGGAAAGCGGCTGAAGACGATCTGCTTGTAGCCGTCCTTTTCATAGACCAGACCCACCTGGTTCTCCGGAAGGGCGATCAGGTTCGAGTAGGCGCTGCCCCCGTCATGGATCTCCTTCTCCACGGGCCAGGTCTTGCCATCGTCGTAGCTCACCCTGACCGTCATGTGGGTTCGCTTGTTCCCTGCGGGTGATGAAAAAAGAATCCGGCCCTTGCCTTCCTCAGGCCATGAATAGCGGAGGATGCTCGCCTGGCAGACCGGGGACTTCAGACCGTCATCGAGGTAGAGCTTTTCGAAGCTTTCGCCTCCGTCACGACTGATGGCGACGGCCCGGTTTCCCTTCCCGTGGTAGGAGCGCATGTTGTGCATGACGGAGCCATCGGTGAGCTCCACCACCGTGGATTCATTGGTGAGGGGATCCTGGATGGCTCCCAATTGCCAGGTCCGTCCATGGTCGTCGGAGTAGATGATGTGGGAACGGTAGGTCTCCGGTGTGCGTTTCTGTGTCGCCTTGTCGGAGTGGTTGGCTGGTATGATGAGACGCCCCTTGTGCGGACCGCGTGTCAGCTGGATGCCATTGCAGGGGCCGGTAGCATACCAACGCCACTCCGGATGCCTCAGGGTCCCGCTCAGGTCCCTGGGTTCCGCCCATGTGCGTCCGTCGTCCACAGACCAGGTGAGGTAGACCTTGCGGGGAAACTCGCTGCTGCCGGTCATGATGGCCGTCTCGTGGTCTGATCCCTTGTTCCAGGTAAGGAAAAGCCAAATGGTGCCGGTGACCTGATCCACGACCGGTGCAGGGTTGCCGCAGGTGTTGTCCTTGTCGTTCCAGAGCACGTGGACCTTGCTCCAGGTCTTGCCGTTGTCATTGGAGCGACGATAGATCAGGTCGATGTCTCCCGCGTCGCCGGCCTCCCGTCCTTCCGCAAAGGCGATCAGGGCCCCTGAAGGTGTCTGGCAGATTGCGGGAATCCGGACGTTGTTGTAGCCGTCGCCGCCCTTTTCAAAGAGGACGGTTTCCATGGGGGCAGCCTGGGCGGAAGTGACGAAGAGCAGGGACAGGAGAAGGCCTTGGAGAATCTTCATGGGAATGGCGTTGGGATACCGGAAGATCCCGGACGATGCACGCGGAAAGAGGAGGCAGGTGCTGCAGCCCATCCTTCAGGTCATTCAATCCTAACGGCACGAGTGCTTCCGGGCGATGGACATGCCCCCCCTTCTGAATGGGATGGCATGATTCTTCTTGTCCGCATAGGCTGATGGCTCCGGGAAGTTCGCCCGGATTTGATTATGGCAGCGAAAAAGAAGAAGAAGCCCGTCTCGCGCAGTGGAAGGTTTGAATCAGGTCCAGGCAAGGACGTGGAGATGTTCTCCGAGTCCATCTCCTTTGACTGGCGACTTTGGCGACATGACATCATTGGTTCCATCGCCCATGCGGAGATGCTGGCCAGCATCGGTATCCTGACCCAGAAGGAGTTTGCCTCCATCCAGAAGGGGCTCATGACGATTGGAGATGAAATCGATGCCGGGCGATTTGAGTGGAAGCCCGAGCTGGAGGATGTCCACATGAACATCGAGGCCGCCCTCACCAAGCGTGTGAAGGCCGGAGCCAAGCTGCATACTGCCCGCTCACGCAATGACCAGGTGGCACTCGACATGCGCATGTGGCTGAGGGATGAGATCCTTTCCCTTTGTGATGAAATCCGTGCGCTCCAAGCCGCGTTGGTGAAGCTGGCCTCCAGGAATACGGAAACCCCGATCCCAGGCTACACCCACCTTCAACGCGCCCAGCCCGTCCCCTTTGCCCATCACCTCCTCGCCTATGTCGAGATGCTGGACCGTGATCGCGGACGCCTGGTGGATGCCTTTGACCGCGTCAACGTCTGTCCCCTCGGGAACTGTGCCATTGCCGGATCCACCATTCCCCTCAACCGCGAGATGGTCGCGACGGCACTGGGCTTTGTGGATGCGGAAGGCAACCCGAGGCTGACCCAGAACTCCATGGACGGGATCAGCGACCGTGACTTTGCCATCGAGTTCTGTTCTGCCGCAGCCCTGATTGCCATGCATCTGTCACGCCTGTCCGAGGATGTGAGCCTTTGGTCGAGTGCGGAGTTTGACTTCATCCGGATCGCCGATGCCTACACGACGGGATCCTCCCTGATGCCCCAGAAGAAGAATCCGGACATTGCGGAGCTGGCGCGCGGAAAGACAGGCCGTGTCTACGGCAACCTGGTATCTCTGCTCACCCTGTTGAAGGGGCTTCCCATGACCTACAACCGGGACCTTCAGGAGGACAAGGAACGCCTTTTCGACACGGCGGATACGGTGCGCGCAACGGTTCGGCTGGTGGCGGCGATGATGGAGAATTCCGAGGTGAAGAAGGCTTCCTGTGAGAGGGCGGCGGCGGATCCCATGTTGCTGGCGACGGATCTGGCCGATTACCTTGTGAACCGCGGAGTGGCCTTCCGGGATGCGCATCACATCGTGGGTGCCGTGGTTGCCTACTCGGAGAAGAAGGGCAGGCCCCTCGACAAGCTGTCCCTCGCCGAGCTTAGGAAGATCGACAAGGCCTTCGACAAGGAGGCCCTCAAGGTCTTCAACCTCAGGACGGCCCTTTCCTCGCGGACCTCCACAGGCATGCCCGGCTACGAGCAGGTGCGCTTCCAGGTGGATCGCTGGAAGAAGGAGTTGGAGCTCGACTGACACGAGCATGGCCCGTCCCCTTCTGACAGAACTCCTGAAGGCCGTCTCCCGGTCCTTCTACCTGACGCTCAAGGTGCTGCCCTCGAGTGTGCGCGACCAGATCGGGCTGGCTTATTTGCTCGCACGGACTTCCGACACCATAGCGGACACCGAGATCATTCCGGCGGCGGATCGCATTGAGGTATTGAACCAGTATCAGGATCGTGTGCTGGGTCGGAAGAACGGGTTGGTCGACCTTTCCGCCTTTGCCGGTTCGCAGGGAGATGATTCCGAGAGGGAGTTGCTGGAAAGGGCCGAGGAAGGCGTGTCCTTCCTGGGTGGCTTCTCCGGCAAGGATCAGGAGTACATCCGTGACGTGTTCGGCATCATCACGGAGGGACAGCGACTGGACCTGGAACGGTTCGATGGCTCGAGTGAGGAGAACCTGGTGTCATTGGTGACCGAGGAGGAACTGGATGACTACACTTATCGCGTTGCGGGATGTGTCGGAGAATTCTGGAGCCGCATCTGCATTGAACATGCCTTTCCCAAGGCGAAGCTGGATGAAGGTCGTTTCTACGAGGACGCGGTGCTCTTTGGGAAGGGTCTTCAGTTGATCAACATCCTTCGCGATCTTCCCAAGGATCTTTCGATGGGGCGCTGCTACATGCCGGAAGGAGTCTTGGATCGCCATGGGCTCAAGCCACTTGACCTTCAGGATGCATCCAACGAGGCCAGGTTCCGTCCCTACTATGATTCCCTGATCGAAAGGGCCGAGACCTACCTGAGGCATGGCTGGCGATACACACTTTCGATCCCGTGGACCCAGGCCCGGATCCGGATTGCCTGCGCCCTGCCGATCCTGATCGGTGCCGCCACGTTGAGTTTGCTCCGGCAGTCGCGCGTGTTGGGTCAGCCTCCCGTGAAGATTTCACGTCCCATGGTGAAGGGCTGCCTGCTCAAGGCGATTCTCCTCTATCCCCTTCCTTCCGTCTGGCGCTCCCTTCATCCATTGCCTTGAGATTGGGTTCCTCCTCCTTGAGTTGCTCCTCCCATTGCGCGACAGCCTCGTCCGACATTCCGTGCGTGACGTGGATGCCGATACGCTCCTTCAGGAACACGTCGAAGTCGACCCATTCCCCATGATCCAAGACCTTCTTGGACCAGGCACAGACCTTGAGGAGCCCTGATTGAAGTTCATCGATCTGTTTGGCCTTTTGCCTGAGTTCTTCGAGAAGCCGTTCGCGTTCCGCCGAGTGCTTCTGCATCAGTTCATATTTACTTTTCAGCCTGGAGGCACATGTGAGGATGACCGCAGTGAAGAAGACGCTCACGAGGGCCATGGCCTGGGCCAGTTCGGAAAGGGCGAGTTCTGGATTGATGACACTCAGGTCGAAGACCAGCCACGTGAGAACGAGGGGGGAGAAAAAGGAAAGAGGGAGAAGGATTCGTGAAATGGTTCCTCCCGGACTGCGCGAAAGCACAAGTGCGATGAGTCCGTTCTCGGCGGCGAGGCATTCGATGCCCAGATGGGCGCCCAGGATTCCGATGGCTGTCAGCGGCGAGATTCCGATCTCAGGATGACCGGAGAGGGAATAGAAGGGAGCCAGGGAGGAGAG
This sequence comes from uncultured Verrucomicrobiota bacterium, assembly GCA_964554035.1. Classification (GTDB taxonomy): domain Bacteria; phylum Verrucomicrobiota; class Verrucomicrobiia; order Limisphaerales; family CAZKNW01; genus CAZKNW01. The sequence goes on along the minus strand of CAZKNW010000015.1, from coordinate 8,854 downwards.
GTAGCCATAGAGCGCTATCCATGAAATGGCACCGGCTCCCCTTGTCAGTATCAGAGCCCTCGACCTGTGGTTGGCAGAATGGAAAAGAAGGAGACTGGCCGACCCTAGGAGAAGGAATGCCAGTGAGGTGTGGGGAGAGGGGCGACCGGGGAAGGGGTTGGCGCTGCTCGGCAACTCACTGATGGGAATGAGGGCCTCCAGATCTGGAAGCCATCCCATCAGGTAATCCGCCAGAACCCAAAGGCTGGCCAGAGTGACAAACCACCTCAGGCCACCGCTGATCCGGTTGATGAGACCGTGTTGACCCTGCATCACGCCCGAGGCGGTTGTGAGCCATCCGGCAAAGGAGAACATGAGAATGGCGGTCAGAGGTGTGGTCCTCGGAGCTCCGGGAAGCAGGGTGGTCAGGAACGGGATGTTGAAAAGCCAGCCGAGAAGGGCAGTGGTGGAAAGAAAAAGGATGAGAACCCCGAGAACCCCGCATCTTTTGTTTGGGGTGACTGGGAGGCCAGTTTCCTGATCATGATCCCAGTTCTTCACGCTGGACTCCCTGGAGGGGGCATCAACGGATGAGCTGTCTGATTCGGCATTCAGAATGTCTCCTCTCGATAAACCGACCCAAGGTTCGGCCGGGATAAGGGAATTCTCAAGAAAGCGAACTAGAAAAGAGTGTACCAATATTGGCACACAAAACTTGAAATAAAACAAGATGTCTCATTTTCTGCCCGATCCTGTTGAAGTCCGGGCATAAAAAAAGCGGCGATGTTGCCATCGCCGCCTCGAATTTGTGTCGAAAACAAGCCCGCGGGACTACTCCGCGACACCTGCAGCGACCAGGTCGCCAACCTCGGTGGTACTGAAGCCCATGCGGCCTGCGCCGAGATCCTTGATCTTTTCGCGGGTGATCTTGATGACCACGTCCTCGATCTTCTTGGCGGCTTCCTCCTCGCCGAGGAAGTCGAGCATCATGCCGCCGGCGCAGATGGCTGCGAGGGGGTTGATGACGTTCTGGCCGGTATACTTTGGAGCGCTGCCACCGATGGGCTCGAACATGCTCGTGCCCTCGGGATTGATGTTGCCGCCGGCAGCGATGCCCATGCCGCCCTGCACCATGGCGCCCAGGTCGGTGATGATGTCGCCGAACATGTTGTCGGTCACGATCACGTCAAACCATTCTGGATTCTGGACGAACCACATGGTGGTGGCATCGACATGGGCATAATTGCGCTTGATGTCCGAGAAGTCGGCTGCACCGATCTCGTGGAAGGCGCGTTCCCAGAGGTCCCATGCGTAGGTCAGGACGTTGGTCTTGCCGCAGAGGGTGAGGGTCTTGTCCTTGTTGCGCTTGCGGGTGTACTCGAAGGCATAGCGGAGGCAGCGCTCGACACCACGGCGGGTGTTGATGCTCTCCTGCACGGCCACCTCGTGGGGCGTGCCCTGGAAGACGAAGCCGCCGCTGCCGGTGTAGAGTCCCTCGTTGTTTTCACGAACGACGACGAAATCGACATCCTCGGGCTTCTTGTCCTTCACGGGGCAGAAGCGCTCGTCGAAGAGCTTCACGGGGCGGAGGTTGATGTACTGTTCCAGCTCGAAGCGGGTGCGGAGGAGAATGCCTTTCTCAAGGATGCCCGGCTTCACCTCAGGGTGACCGATGGCGCCCAGGAGGATGGCGGGGAACTTCTTGAGTTCCTCGAGCACGCTGTCCGGGAGGGCCTCTCCCGTGCGCATGTAGGCTTCGCCACCAATGTCGTAATCGGTGAAATCCAGTTTGAAGCCAAACTTCTCGGCAGCGACCTTGAGGACCTTGACGGACTCAGCGGCAACCTCGGGGCCGGTTCCGTCTCCGCCAATGACAGCAATATTGTGTGTTTTCATATTTCGAAACTTGGTGCGAGCATCACGAAAAGCGCCGCAAAAGAGCGGAGACAATAAGGAATGCGCGTGTCGAGGCAAGGGAATCCGGTAGATATTGTGAAAAACCGGTTGCAATTGACCGGGTGCTCTGTTACCCATCTCGGCCCTCGCGGTTCCAGCGACCCCTGAGGCCCACAAGATTTTTTCGAAAACACAGGCTTATGTCACAGCACAGCAGTTTGAAACTCGGTTCATCCCTTGGATCCAAGCGCAGCGTCCTGAAGCGCTTCGAGCGGGTGGAACTTCTCAGGAAGCGCGGTCAGTGGAAGACCGGCGACAGGATCCTTGGTCTCCGCAAGACCAAGCCTGACGAATAAAAAGCCCCCTTTCATGGAAGACCATGCGGATTCAGACGTCTCCGCATGGTTTTTTGTGTACCCACCCGGCGGCCAACATGGCAATCCGACTCCAGAAATACCTTGCTGAGGCAGGAGTGGCCTCACGACGGGCCGCAGAGCAGCTGATTGCCGAGGGCCGGGTCATGGTGGATGGCGAGGTTATCGATTTGCCGGGCTTCAAGGTGGGGCCGGACCAGTATGTGTTCGTGGATGGGAAGGAGGTCCGTCCGAAAAAAAGGGTCTATCTGGCCCTGAACAAGCCCCGTGGAATCCTCTGCACGCGGAGCGACGAGAAGGGTCGCAAGACGGTGATGGAGCTGATCCCCAACCAATGGCAGGACGCTTATCCCGTCGGGAGACTGGACATGGACAGCGAAGGTCTGCTGTTGCTTACCAATGATGGGGCCTTCTGCGACCACGTGACCCATCCAAGGAACAAGATTTTCAAGACTTATCACGTGAGGGTGAGAGGAAAGGTGGAGGAGGACATTCTTGAGGATTTCAAGAAGGGAGTCCGGGATGGGCGTGATGTCCTCAGGATCAAGGAGGGTGAGCTGGTCGAGGCCTCCAACCGCTTCAGCCACTTCGTCCTTACCCTGGGAGAGGGAAAGAATCGCGAGATCCGGAGGCTCTTCAAGAGTCGTGACATCAAGGTGACACGCCTGATGAGGACGGAAATCGGGCGGATTCGTCTCGGGGAACTGCCTTCAGGCAAGTGGAGGACATTGACAGATGCTGAGATAAAATCTCTACTCAGCGCATGACGACCCGCGCATTACGGATCCTCTTTGCAGGCATCGTTTCCCTGTTTTCGATGACCGCAGGCCTCCAGTCTGCGGAACTGGTCAAGGTGACCGGAGACCGGGTGAACGTGCGTGCGAGGGCATCCACCGGCAGTGAGGTGGTCACCCAGCTTCGCGAGGGTGAGTCCGTGGTCTTCATCGAGGAGGTGGGGTCTGGAGACCGCGGTCTGCGATGGGCCAAGATCCAGCTTCCCGACAACACCCCCGTCTGGACCTCAGCCGAGTTCATCAATCCTGCCGACAAGACCGTCATTCCGCAGCGCCTCAACGTGCGTTCCGGGCCCGGGGTGAACTTCAACATCGTGGGAGAACTCATCCGGGGTGAAACCGTGAAGGAGATCCGGACCGTGCAGGGCTGGATGGAGATTGCCGCTCCGCAGGGCTCCGCTGCCTTCGTGGCTGCCAAGTTCCTTTCCAATTTTGATGCCTCCGCCGCTCCTGCTCCGGCCGCGACCGCGGCTGCCCCCGCTGCCGCGGACAAGAAGACGACTCCTGCTCCCATGGTGGCTGCTCCGGTGATCACTACGGATGACGCCTCACTTCCCATTCCTTCCGCCATCCGGCCCAAGGTGCCTGCCTCCGCTGATCTCACCGTGGGGACGGCGATCATTGAGCCATCCGCGCCCGTCCTTTCGGCTCCATCCGCGCCCAAGCTCGTGGATCCAGGATCAGTTCCGGCCGAGCCCAGGGTGACCGAGGTGCCGGCTGAGCCCCTGATGATCGGTGCAGGCACCACCACGACTGTGGCGGAGCCCAAGGTCGCCGGAACTTCAACCATTGCGGTTCCCGATGGACCGGGAGCCATGGCGACGACCGCCCCGACAACAGTGACCGTTCCTTCCGGCCCGGAGACCACGGTTCCTGCTCCGGCCCCGACGACCGTTGAGGTTCCCGTGGTGCCCATTCCGGACGCGCCGACCCCCGGAGAATTTGATGATCCTGATTTCGAGCGTCGGGTGGTGACCCGTCTGGGGCTCGTCCGCTATGCGTTCAACATCCAGGCTCCGACCTCCTACAAGCTGATTGATCCGCGGTCCAAGCGCTTCATGAACTACCTCTACTCCAGCGACACCGGACTGGAACTCAAGTATTACTCTGGAAAAACCATCCAGGTCACCGGCGAGGAATACATCGACAAGCGCTGGCCCTCACGCCCCCTGATCGAGATCCGTACCCTCAAGCCACTGCCGGAATAAGCTTCATGGAGAATCTCATCGACGGGCGTGCCATCGCCGCCGAAATCCATGCCGAGACCGCCGAGCGGGTCAAGGCACTTACGGAGAAGGGCATTACACCGGGACAGATCTTCATCCGCGTGGGTGAGGATCCCGCGTCCAAGGTGTATGTCGGGATGAAGGAGAAGAAGGCCAGTGAACTGGGGATTCGTTCCGAGACCCGTGTCCTTCCGGATGGCACCACCGAGGGGGATCTCCTCAAGATCGTGCGTGAGTGCAATGACGATCCCTCCATTCACGGCATCTTGGTTCAGGCACCACTTCCTTCCCACATCGATGAGGCACGCGTGTTTGCGACGGTTTCACCCGCCAAGGACGTGGACGGCTTTCACCCGGAGAACGTGGGCAAGCTCATGCTTGGCGACACCACCGGCTTCTGGCCCTGCACGCCCGCCGGTGTTCACGAACTTCTCATCCGCAGCGGTGTTCCTCTTGAGGGCGCCGAGGTGGTGGTCCTTGGACGTGGCAACATCGTGGGCAAGCCCATGGCTGCCATCCTCTGCCAGAAGGCACGCAACGCCAATGCCACGGTGACCCTCTGTCATTCCCGAAGCCGCGACGTCGCGGAGCATTGCAGACGGGCGGACATCATTGTTGCCGCCATGGGTGTGGCCCAGTTCCTCAAGGCCGACATGGTCAAGCCGGGCGTTGTGGTCATGGATGTGGGTGTGAACCGGATCCCGGACCCGACCGCCAAGCGGGGTTCGCGCCTTGTCGGGGACGTGGACTTTGACGCCATCCAGCCCATTGCCGGGAAGATCACACCCAACCCGGGAGGCGTGGGTCCCATGACCATCGCCATGCTCATGCAGAACACGGTCCGGGCCGCCGAGATGGCCTCGAATCCAAACCAGCTTTCATGAATCCGAATCGAATTCTTCCAGATCTCCAGTCCGCCCTCATTTGCGAGCAAGTCCGCAGGGAGGCCAATGGCAACTTTTTCCTCATCGGTATCATCAGTGGCGTCGTGACACCCCAGGTGCCCATCACCGCGCCCCAGCTCTGCGTCTTCACCCGTTGGACCCGTGGACGTGGTGAGTTCCTTGAAAAAGTCCGCCTGATCGGTACCGATGGAACTACCGAGCTTCGTGCCGGCGAGACCCAGTTCCAGCTGGGCGATCCGTCCCATCCCGGAACGAACGTGACCTTCTTTCCTGCTCTTGAGTTCAAGGAGCAGGGTGTCTACCAGATCGAGGTCTCCGTCGACGGAGTTGTGAAGGGACGTTTCCCGATGCCCCTGGTCGTCATGAAGCCGAATGAACAGGGCCAGCCAACCCCGCCGCCTGCACCAGCTCCCGAGGAAGAGGGCAAGGAGCCCGAGGCCTGATCGATTTCTCGTATCGACAATCCCCGGCTCGAGGCTAAGGTTTCGAGGTCAAGATTGTTGGATCATGTCCGAAAGCGTCAAAGAGAATGCCAAGCAGCGCTTCCTGGAGTTCGTAGAGACGAAGGGATTGCGCATGACCGCACCGCGCAAGGCAATCATCGACGCCGTCTTCAGCACGGAGGAACACTTCACGGCCGAGCAGCTTCTCGATTGGGCGCGTGAAAGGGATGCCTCGGTTTCGAGGGCCACCGTCTATCGCACGCTTCCCCTCCTGACCGAGAGCGGACTCGTTCATGAAATGGACTTCGGCAAGGACTACAAGTTCTACGATCCCAACTATGCGGATCACCCGAACCACAACCACATCATCTGCCAGGACTGCGAGAAGATCGTCGAGTTCGAGAGCGAGCAGATCGAGCAGATCGAGGATGAGATCTCCCGCAAGCTGGGCTTCTCCATCAAGTCCCAGACCATCCAGATCACCGGCAACTGCCAGGAGCTGAAGAAACAGGGCGCCTGCAAGAACAAGTGCCAGTAGGTGAGAGGGATTTTCCTTCTTTCCTTACCTCCTAATCCAGAATGTCGCCGAGACGGGTTCTTCACAAGGAAAGCTTCCGAGGCTGGACCATTCCCGGTCCTGTTCCCCCTGGAGCCCTGGGCAAGGGGCCCGAAGTCGAGGAAGGCGAAAGCCTTGATTCCATCAGCGGGCACTTCCGCCTCTTCCAGCTCAAGAAGGGCCACCGATTCTCCACCGATGACCTGCTGGTTGCCTGGTATGGCAGCAGCTGGTGCGCGGGCGCGAAAACCGCTTTGGATCTAGGAAGTGGCCTGGGCACCGTTTCCAGCATTGTGGCGTGGCGGATGCAGGGAATTCGTCTCACCACGGTCGAGGCACAGGATGAGAGCTTCCGGTTGGCCAAGAAGTCAGCGAAGTGGAATGGCCTGTCTGATCGCATTGAACTGAGACACGGCGACTTCCGCGAGGAAGGAGTGATTCGCGAAGACGAGCGCTTTGACCTCATCACGGGAAGCCCGCCTTATTTTCCACCGGGCAGCGGTGTGGAGGGCGATCATCCGCAGAAGATCGCGTGTCGTTTTGAGATGAGGGGTGATGTTCTGGACTACTGCCGTGCTGGAGCGGGCCATCTCAGTCCGGGTGGTGTGCTTGCGCTGGTGTTTCCCGTGAATCCGGTGGAGCAACTGGAGCGGGTTAGGGAAGGTGCGAGGGAATCCGGCCTTTCGATTGTCCGGATGCGGTCGGTGGTCTTCCGGGAAGGGGAACCGGCGCTGCTGGGACTCTTCGCCATGATGCGCTCTGTCGATCTGCCGGAGGACTTCCGCGACCACTGCTGGGTGGAGCCGGACCTGATCATCCGGGACAAGGAAGGGAAGGTGCATCCGGAATACGCGGCGGTGAAACTGGGCATCGGGTTTCCTCCCTAATCCGTCCGGAGATTTAGCAGATGACGCAGATGTGCGGATCGGTGACTTCGATCGCATCTTCTTCTCCTTCAATCCTTGGAAACATCCGGGCGAGGTGTTGCCTTGATGGCTGATTTGTCGAATAGTTCCGGTTCTGTCTCCACCCAATGGAATCACCCATTCCAGAAGAAGCATCATGATCATGAATCGATTCGCAAAGAAAACGGGAGCCGGATTGGCTGCTGCCCTGATCGGCCTCTCGACTGTCGTCACCTCCCAGGCATCAGAAAGTCCCACCTACGTACCGACTGATCTTTTCCAGGCCCCTGAGGGTCTTGAGGTCACCATCTGGGCGCGTTCGCCCATGCTGAGGAATCCGACCAACATCGACATCGACAAGGATGGCCGCATCTGGGTTGCCGAAGGTGCCAACTACCGACGTCACAACGGACGCAGTGCCGAGGGTGACCGGATCCAGGTGCTGGAGGATACAAACGGCGACGGCGAGGCGGACCGGAGCTGGACCTTTGTCCAGGAGAAGCAGCTGGTGGCCCCATTGGGTGTGGCGGTCTTCGACAACAAGATCGTGGTTTCCCAGACACCGGACCTGATCGTCTACACCGATGTGAACCGCAACCTGCGCTTTGACGAGGGAGACAAGCGCGAGGTGATCCTGACCGGGTTCAATGGCAACAACCATGACCACAGCCTGCACAGCGTCTATGCCGGTCCGGACGGCAAATGGTATTTCAGTGCTGGCAACTGTGGTGCCCTCGTCACCGACAAGAGTGGAAAGACCTTCCGCATCGGCAGCCCCTATAATCCCAAGTCGACGCACAAGGACACACCGATGCTTTTCAACCCGACCGAAATTGCGGGCAAGAAAAGTGATGATGGCCATGTCTATATTGGTGGCTTCGTGGCGCGCATGGACCCTGACGCGTCCAACATGCAGGTCATCGGCCACAACTTCCGCAACAGCTACGAGCAGACCGTCAGTTCCTTCGGGGATGTCTTCCAGAACGACAATGATGATCCACCAGCCTGCCGTGTCGCCTGCGTGATGGAACATGGCAACGCCGGATTCGCCTCCGCCGATGGACAGCGTTCCTGGCGCGTGGATGCCCGTCCCGGACAGACGACCCAGATTGCTGAATGGAGGCAGGAGGATCCGGGCACCATGCCGGCTGGCGATGTCTATGGTGGCGGATCACCCACCGGCATCACCTTCTACGAGAACGGCGCCCTGGGCGAAAGGTTCGTTGGGTCCCTCTTCAGTTGTGAGGCCGGACGGAATGTGGTCTTCGGTTACCAGCCCCGTCCCGAGGGTGCCGGGTTCAAGCTGGACCGCACCGACTTCCTGACCACGAACAAGGACAAGAAGTTCTTTGGTTCGGATTTCATTGGCGGCTCGAACAACCTGTCCGAGCAGACACACATCCTTTTTCGCCCGTCGGATGTCTGTGTCGGGCCGGATGGTGCGGTCTATGTTGCGGACTGGTTTGATCCACGCGTGGGCGGTCATGCGGACCTCGACGACACCGTCTCCGGTGCGATCTATCGAATTGCTCCCAAGGGTTTCAAGAGTGTGATCCCGAAGGTGGATTATGAAACGGTTGAGGGGCAGGTCGCCGCCCTCAAGAGCCCGGCGGTGAACACCCGGCACGTGGGCTTCGCCAAGCTTCAGGCGCAGGGCAACAAGGTGCTCGGCGAGGTTCGCAAGGTGCTCAAGGAGAAAAATCCCTACGTGGCCTCCCGCGCTGTCTGGTTGATGGCACAGCTTGGCCCCAAGGGGAAGGCACAGGTGAAGCGGAT
>CAZKNW010000014.1:0-20680 GCA_964554035.1 uncultured Verrucomicrobiota bacterium | reverse complement strand
TGCTTCCGCATGTGCCTGACCGATGTGCCTGAAAACCGCATTTCCTTTCCCAAGCCGGAGGGCTACGACGCCGGGCAGTATGAACTGATGCTGCGTGTCCTTGCGGGTGGCTGGCGTGATGGATTCCGGAAGTTTGACCCGATCCCCAACCACAAGACCGACACCAACAACCACGGACCCTTCAGCACCGACAACATCGGGATGAACTACGATTATCCCGAGGCGAGCTATGAGCGCCGTCGCGAGATCATCCGTGAGCACGAGGTTTACCAGAAGGGCCTGATGTATTTCCTGGCCAATGATCCACGCGTGCCCGCTGACGTGCGCAACAAGATGAGCCAGTGGGGACTGGCGAAGGATGAGTTCAAGGACAACGGCGGCTGGCCACATCAGCTCTACATTCGCGAGGCACGTCGACTGGTGGGAGAGTATGTGATGACGGAGCACGACTGTCTGAAGACACGGCCGACTCCCGAGCCCGTGGGTATGGGTTCCTACACCATGGACTCCCATAACGTGCAACGCTATGTGACCCCGGAAGGCTACGTCCAGAACGAGGGTGATATCGGTGTCAGCACCAAGGGCCCCTATCAGATTTCCTACAAGTCGCTGGTTCCCAGGAAGGAGGAATGCACCAACCTCCTGGTCCCGGTCTGCATCTCGTCTTCACACATTGCCTTTGGTTCCATTCGCATGGAGCCGGTCTTCATGATCCTTGGCCATTCAGCCGCGACCGCCGCCGCCCTGGCCATCAAGGGAAACAAGGCGGTCCAGGATGTGCCCTACGAGTCGCTGAAGGAGCAGTTGCTTAAGGAAGGGCAGGTCCTCGAATACAGTGGTGCGATCCGTCCGCGCAGTGGGCTTCCTTTGGATGAGGCCAAGGGAGTGACTTTGGACGACTCCAAGCTGGCGGCACCGCATCCGTGGTCGTCGAGCGCGTCCACCCCGGGGTACTTCGAGTATGGCTACCTTCACGATGGCAACCAGGACAAGGGCAGTGCGGATCTCGACTACGTGCTCAAGGCCCAGAAGGGTGGAAGCCACGAGGTGAGGATCTCCTACACCAAGAACAACAACCGCGCGTCAAATGTTCCGGTGACAGTGACCGCCTCCTTTGGATCGAAGACCATCAAGGTCAACCAGAAGAAGGCCCCCGGTGTGGATGGCACCTGGCATTCGCTGGGCAAGTTCAACCTCAAGGCTGGCGAGACCGTCAAGGTCACCATCGCAACCAAGGGCACTGACGGCTACGTCATTGCTGACGCGGTGCAACTCCTGCCTATTGATTGACCACGAAGCTCGAAGAGCGCGGAGGGAGAAGAGATTCTCTGGGATCCTGTGTGGTGAATTTATAAAGTGCGACGGTCATAGACCGCCGCCACAGGGTTTGTAGCGGCGTCTCTGCGGGCGCTCCACTTTCTCCAAGCACTTCGTGCTTGATGGTTTCAATCCTCTCCAGCTTGCTGGTTTTGGGTTTGGGTGCTTCACTTCGCGGCGATGTCGCTTCCCTTCAAGATCTCGACGCTTCTCTACTGCTTCAATGACGCAGGGGAGGTGCTGTTGATTGAGCGGGCCAAGGAACCCAACCTGGGTTGCTGGAGTCCTCCGGGAGGCAAGCTGGAGCAGGCAACGGGGGAATCACCCGCGATGTGCGCCTGTCGGGAGGCGAAGGAGGAGATGGGCATCGACCTGAATCCCTCGGACCTCCACCTGACCGGCATGGTCAGCGAGGTGGGTTACCAGGGACAGGCGCATTGGCTGATGTTCCTCTACGAGGTGAAACCGCGCATCAACGATGTCCCACCTCCCTTCGATGAGGGACGCTTTGCCTTCTTTGCCAAGGACATGCTGGCCTCGATCAAGCTGCCGCCCACCGACGACGAATACATCTGGCCGCTTTTCTGGGAGCATCGCGGAGGCTTCTTCACGTCCTACTGCGAGTGCGACCCTGATGGAGGCATCCGTTGGCGGCTGGAGGAATCGATCAAGGGGAAGGAACTGGTCTCATGAGTGGCGGCGAGGAACCCATCATCGACATCAGCAGCGACCAGTATTTCATGGGCGAGGCCCTGCGCGAGGCCATGAAGGCCTACAAGCGTGAAGAGGTCCCGGTCGGGGCGGTGATCGTCCATGGCAGTGAGATCATTGCCCGCGCCTACAACCAGGTCGAGTTGCTGCAGGATGCCACGGCGCATGCCGAGATGCTCTGCATCACCCAGGCCGAGGCGGCGATGGGAGGTTGGCGCCTGACGGACTGCACCCTCTACGTGACCAAGGAACCCTGTCCCATGTGCGCCGGCGCCGTGGTGCATGCGCGTCTCTCACGGGTGGTCTTTGGCTTGGGAGATCCCAAGGGTGGAGCTGCTGGAGGCGCGCTGAACCTGCTCGATTTCGACGGCCTCAACCACAAGGCCATCGTGACCCAGGGCGTCCTACAGGAAGAATGCCACCAGATCATCAAGGCGTTCTTCGCTGAGCGGCGGGGGTAGGGTGGGATTCACCACAGAGGGCACAGAGAGACACAGAGATTTTCTTTAAAACTATTCCTCTCGGCATCATGCAGCGCGGATGCGTCCTGGAGTGCGGGGCTCTGTCCCGCTTTCGGGGAAGGGGGTAGTTAGGAAAAGCAGTAATAGATCTGAAGGCATATTTCCGAAAGGGCCACGAAGCGGCGCACTCCAAGACGCTGTCGCGAATTCGAATCCCAGTTCCGATAAAGGACCGCGCGGAGCGACGGTCCCTACCTTTTCCCTACTTCACTCCAACCTGTTTCTTGATCTCCTTCAGCTGCTGGAACTCGGGGCGTTCCTTGTAGTAGGCGTCGAGGGGATAGCAGCCACTGATGATGCCGTTGCGGGGTGCGGTGGTGCAGTCGCTGAAGGTTCGGCAGATATGTCGGGGGACGAGTTCTCCCTTGTTCATGGCATCGAGCAGGATCTCCGGATAGCTGAGGACCACGCGTCCCAGTCCCACCATGTCGGCATGACCTTCGCGGACGATGGCCTGGCAGACGTGGGGCAGGTATTCCTGAAGGTAGCTGAGGCCGGAACCCACCACGATGACGTCCTCGGGTGTCTGCTTCTTGAGTTCACTGAGCACGTTGACCTGTCGGGCCACATCGACCAGCGGGTCATAGGCAGGCTGGTAGCCATCGGAAGGCGGATAGGCGGCCGGACGCTGGATGTGGGGTGTGTAGTAGGGACTTCCGGCCGAGGTGTTCAGGATCTTGATTCCCAGCTCGTTGAGCAACTGGATGAACTGGACGGTTTCCGAGGTCTCCGGCTCCACCGGGTTGTCCCGATTGGTGCTGAAGGCATACTCGTAGGGCAGGAGATTGGAGAAGTCCTCGGGAATGCCGGGGCCCAGCTTGCCGGGCTTGGAAAGCTCCGGATCGGGCCGGTGCGGCACGAAGTCGAAGGTGCTCAGGCGCACACCCAGGTCGATCTTGTTCCCGCTGGCGCGGATGCCTTCCACGATTTCCCTGAGGATGCGGGTGCGGTTCTCGAAGCTTCCTCCGTATTTACCGGGGCGGGACCGGGCGCTGAGGAACTCATGCAGAAGGTATCCGTGGCAATGCTTGATATCGACAAAGTCCGCCCCCACCTCCTCGGCGATCTTGGCTGCCTCGATATACTTCTGGATGAGTTCCTCGACGTCTGAGTCGGAAAGGATCTGGTCGTCACTGGTGACGTTGAACTTCTCGTCCAGGATTGGGTGACGATACGCAATGCGGGATTCCCAGCGCTTCTTGTCATTGGGACGGCAAAAACGACCTGAGTGGGTGAGCTGGAATCCGATGACGAGGTCGTCGGTGTTGCCCCAGTGTTCCTGATGGGCGTCGATGAGGACCTGACGCAGGTTGGCGAGGTCGTCCTTGTTCTCGTCATTGATGATGATCTGGTTGGGATTGGCGCGTCCATCGGGCCGAATGGCCATGGCCTCGCCGCCACAGATCAACTTGGCACCGCTTTCTCCAAAGCGCTTCCATCGACGGATCATCTCCTCGGTGGCACCGCCGGTCGTGGTGCCGTCCCAGCCTTCCATCGGGTGGATGGCCACGCGGTTGCCGATCGTCTTTCCGTTGATGGTGGTCTTGGCGACCGGAGCGGCTAGCGGTGAATCCTCACCTTGGGCGATGGCATCCTCGCAAGGCAGGGAGATGTTGAGTCCCTTGAGGTGGTCGCGAAAGGCATCCACCGTCTTGAGGGTGGGAAGGCGGGTCAGCTTGAACTCAGGTTTGTCAGTGCTCATGGAGTGGATCGATTTCAGGAGGGAAGGCAGCCAAAGAAGGTCAGGTAGGTTTCCTTCTTCGCTTCACGCTGGATCAGCAGGGCGAGTTCACGGGCATGGTAGTCGCCCCACATGGAGCTTTCTCCGTTGGGGATCTTGCTGCCTTTCGGAATGTAGTCCCAGCCGTTGGGGCGATGGTAGATCGAGTGAAGGATCAGGCCCTGATGCTTGGGATCGGTGGAAAGGTAGGGTTCGTCGAAAAGGGTGTTGGCGACAGTCAGTCCTGCCAGTTTGTAAGTGCGGCCAGCCTTGGTGTCTCCCTTGGCGGTCAGGTGGTTGCCGAGACGAATGAGTCCCTGTGCGGCAATGGCGGCGGCGGAACTGTCGACCGGCTCGAAGTCGTTGTAGGGATCGGCCGGCTTGCTGAGGTAATTCTTCAGACGGTGCAGTTGGGGAGCGCCGGTGTCCCAGTAGGGAATGCCGCAGACGGGTGTGTGCTCGAGGTAGAAGTCGGCCGTGGCGGTGGCGGCCTTCATCAACATCGCAGTGATGACCTTCCTTCCACCGAGCGGCTTGAGCTCCTTGTCGGAAAGCGTTTCGAAGAACTCCAGTTCCTCGGCGTAGCCACAGATCGCCCACGCGAGCCCGCGGGTCCAGGTGCTGAAGGGGGAGTAGCCCTGCTGTGAATTGGGGCAGCGGTAGTTGCCGTCGTTCAGGTTGAACACACTTTCGTGGGCGGTGCGTCCGCGCAGATCATAGGAATCGCGTCCCTCACCGTAGTAGACACCAAAGCGCGCGGTGCTGTCGGCATGGGCGATCAATCGCTCCAGAAGGGAGATCGGTGCATCCATTTCACCCATCAGCACATGGCCCAACTGGTGGGCAACGGCGAGGGCGCGAAGGGAACGGATGGTGTCGATGAAAAGGGAGTGGGGGCCGTTGAAGGAATAGATGTAGCCGCTGCCGTTGGCGATCTCGGTCCAGCGTGATGCCTGGACCGCACCGGAGACCTTGAGCGCCAGTTCATAGAACTCGGCTTCACGTGCATCCTGGACAAGGCGTCCTTCCCGCATGAGGCGAAGCAGGTTGCCGTAGGTGGAGACGTTGTTGAATCCGTGGTCATGGACGCCGATGTGGGATACGTGGGTGGCCATGAGTTCCACGGTCTTGTCGCGTCCAATCTTCAGGAAGCGTCCCTCATCCGTGGCGTCGTACTGCAGGATGGCGGAACCGAACTGGAATCCCTGGGTCCATTCCGTCCATCCACGTGTGGTGTATTTACCGGCCTCGGTGAATACGGGTGTGCCCTTGGAGGACTTCCAGGACTTCTCGATGCTGAGGATCTTTTCCCCGGAGAGTTCGAAGAGGCGTTCCGTCTTGGGAAGCAGCTTCTTGGCGGTGAGTTTGCGGTCGATCTTGATGGCCATGTTCTTGGAAAGGTTGTTTCGGTCAGAGTCTTCTGAAGTGGTATCCACCATCGACGTTGATGGTTTCACCGGTGCTGTAGGGCAGGTAGTCGAGGGCGATGGCGGTGACGGCCTTGCCCACATCCTCGGGTGTTCCCCAACGGCGTATGGGGGCCAGTCCCTCGGCGAACATCCTGTCGTATTTTTCTTTCACCGGTGCCGTCATGTCTGACGCGATCACTCCGGGGCAAACCTCAAAGACCTGGATGCCCTCATCGGCGAGGCGTGTCGCGTAGAGTTTGGTCATCATGCTGAGGGCCGCCTTGCCCATGCAGTAGTCGGCCCGGTTGGTGGAGACGGCATAGGAGGAGATGGATGAGATGTTGATGATCTTGGGTTTCCATGCTTCCCCGTGCTCTCCACGCTGCTCGATCATCCAGTTGCCTGCCAGTTGGGAAAGGAAGAAGGGCCCCTTCAGGTTGATGGCCATGAGCGCGTCGAAGTTCTCCTCGGTGGCCTCCATGATGTCGGCGCGCCCGATCGAGGTGATGCCGGCGTTGTTCACCAGGAAATCGAGACGGCCGTGTTCCGATTTCGCATGCTCGATCAGGGCTTCGCGATCCTTTGCCTCGCCGATGTTGCCCTGGCACATCGTGGCCTTGATGGTGAATCCCTTGTTCTCGGCCTCGGTGATGCACGTGTTGACCGTGTCCTGGGCGGCTTCCTGATTGCCCGCGTAGTTGATGATGACGTTGGAGCCGGATCGCGCCAGCTGGATGGCGATGCCGCGGCCTATGCCACGGGAAGCTCCGGTGATCAGGGCGGTCCTGCCTTGCAGGTCGGATGGGATGTCTGAACTCGACATGAGTGGTTGCGCTGGAGGGTGGACTTGTGTTTACGATAAGAAAAATATCAATTGATGATCCAAATCATCATTTCCCATTATGGAGATCTATCAACTGCGATACTTCGTCGAGGTGGCCCGTGAGGGGAACTTCACCAAGGCATCGGAAAGACTTCGGATAGCGCAACCGGCCCTCAGTCAGCAAGTGAAGAATCTGGAGGAAGAGCTGGGAGCCCGGCTCTTCAACCGGGGACGGCGACGCTCCAGCCTGACTTCTGCGGGAGAAACCCTGCTGGAACACGCCCTTTTGATCCTGTCCGCCGAGGCCCATGCGAGGGAATCTGTGCAGGAGGTGGTGGGGCTCAAGAAGGGCAGGCTGGTGCTGGCGACCATCCCTTCGATCAGTGGCTACTGGCTTCCGGATGTGGTGCGGCGCTTTCGGAGGCGCTTCCCTGATGTGGAGCTGAACCTGAAGGAGAACAGCTCGGAGGAGGTGATTGCCTCGGTGGCGGCCGGGGATGCCGAAGTGGGTCTGGTTCAGGCGCCGATTGTGGATGCGCAGTTTGATTCCGGTATCCTGTTCGAGGAGGGCTTTGAGCTGGTGGTGCCGACCGGTCATGAGCTGGAGGGAGGACGTCTCATTTCCCTGAAGCAGTTGAGGGAGATTCCGTTCGTACACTACAAGGGCAGGGCCAAGGACGTGGTGGTGGAGGCGTGTCGACGTGCGGGATTCGAGGCGCGGGTTGCCTGCGAAAGTGGAGAGATCCAGACCGTGCTTGCCCTGGTGGGGGCGGGACTTGGGGTGGCGGTTTTGCCGGAGATTTCCCTGGGTAGCCTTGGGCGTCAGGTCTCACGGCTGAAGCTGAAGCCCCTCATCAGGAGAAAGGTCCTCTGGATAACAAGAAAGGGATCGAGGTCTCCTGCAGCCGAGGAGTTCCTGGCGCTTTGCAGCAATCCATGACATCCGACCTTAAGCGGGATTGACAAACGGAGGCAGGACAGGGTTCATCTGTTCCATGGGTTTCAAGGACTTCCTCAACGCGATGAGCGGAGCAGGTGACCAGTTGCCTGCCGACCTGCCGGAATATGTCGTGGATGAGGTTCATCGCGTGTTTCCGGGTGCCGCGATCCGCACGGAGCGGACAAAGGATTCCCGTTCCTGGCGGAGGGAATTCGACCTGGAGGTGGAGGCCCTAGGCTATACGGTGGCGGTTGAGGTGGAGATCGACCTGGAATCCGAGTCGGTCTTCGAGCTGGAGATCAAGTATGCGAAGGCCACCCATCTTCGCAGGATCCGGTATCGTTCCCATATCCCGCTGGACAAGGTCCCGGCCACGGTGCTGGATGCCGCACGGAAAGAGGCTTTGAAGCTGGTTTCCTCCTTTGAACCCGTTGTCTGTGATGTGGGAATCGTGGATGACGAAGACACCGCCTATCGGGTGCAGGGCGAGGTCGGTGACTGGACACTCCAGGTCAAGGTGATGGAATCAGGCGAAGTCCGCGAAGTGCAGAAGAAGCGGCGCTTTCGTCTGCCTCCCCAGGAAGCCTTCGACTGAGGCTTGATTGGGAGGCTGGTTTTCTCGCCGGGAAAGGAATCCTGTTTGCAAGGGGTAGAAGCGATCCCTAGGCTCCCATGCCATGTCCAAAGAAGGTGATAACCTGCTCGGTGTTTCAGGAGGGGCATTCGATGAGGAGCTTCCCAAGGGGAAGTGCAGTGGCCGCATTCAAATGGGAAATGCCTCGGTGAGTTTTTTTCACGAGGGAGGCCAGATCGACCTGCCCCTGGAAGGGGTGGAGATGAGCCTGGGCGGTGCCAGTGATCGTGTCCTTTTTTTCAAGCATCCGTCGCGTCCGGGCACGGCCTTTCACACCACCGACCATTCCATCCTGAGTCACGCCGTCTTCGAGTCGAATCCGAATCTCGCGGAGCAGAAAAGGGACGTAAGCCGGAAGAAGCTGAAGATCAAGGGTGTCCTGTTCGGCGTCGTGGGCGCCTTTGTTCTACTCATCGTCGGGTTGACCCTTGCGAAAGGCCCCCTGGTGAACCTGGCTGTCGACAAGATGCCGGTGGAGTGGGAGGTAAAGATGGGAGAGGCCGTCTTCAAGAGCATTGGCGACTCCCAGGAGGTTCTGGATGCGCCTGAGTTGATCAAGGAACTGGAGCTTCTGACAGACCCGCTTCTGGAGGGAATCAATGATGCGAAGTATCCCTTCCAGTTTCACATTGTGGAGGATGAGACCCTGAATGCCTTTGCCATCCCGGGTGGGCATGTCGTCCTGCACAGCGGACTCCTGTTGAAGGCGGAGTCGCCTGAGGAGATCGCCGGTGTCCTGGCGCATGAAATCGCCCATGTCACGCGAAGGCACAGCATCCGCAACATGGCCAATGCGATCGGGACCTACGTCCTGGTCCAGATGCTCCTGGGGGATGCCTCGGGAATCATCGGAATGGTGGGGGACAACGCCACCTTCCTGATCGGGAGAAAATACTCGAGGGATTATGAAAGGGATGCCGACGATATCGGATGGGACTACCTGCTGGAGGCGAGGATCAATCCGAAGGGGATGGTCTCCTTCTTCGAGAAGCTCCAGGAGGAGCACGAGGCCCTGACGCATGTGGAGGAGGCTCTTTCCTTCATCAGTACGCATCCCGCGACCTCGGAACGCATCGAGTTTCTGGAGGGGCGATACCAGGACCTTTCAGCCGATGACCTCGATCGCTTCAGAGAAATCGAATTGAATCTCGAGTCCTTCCAAAATAGGCTCCGTAGCACCCTCAAAGAAAACACCGATTCACCAATCCTAAGGAGATGAAGACTGAAATTTTAGGCTCACCCTCGTTTGCCCACATCCATGTCGATCTGGAGCCCGGCGAAAGCATCGTTGCCGAGTCGGACGCCATGTCCAGCATGCACGCCGACCTCGACATGAAGACCCGTACCAACGGGGGCTTTTTCAAGGCGTTCCTGAGAAAATTTTTCGGTGGTGAGTCCTTCTTCATCAACGAATTCGTCAACAACACCGACGGCCCGAGGCGGGTGACGCTGGTGATGTCCACCCCGGGTGACATCCGTGAAGTGGAGCTTCATGGCAACTCACTCTGTTTCCAGCCCGGTGCCTATGTGGCCTCGACGACCGGTGTGAAGCTGGGGTTGCGCTGGGCGGGTTTCCGTTCCTGGATCAGCAAGGAAGGCCTGTTCAAACTGGTGGTCTCAGGTGAGGGCAAGGCCTTCTACGGAGCCTACGGTGTGTTGATCGAGAAGGAGGTGGATGGCGAGTACATCGTGGATACCAGCCACCTCGTCAGCTACGAGCCCCAGCTCAAGCTCAAGCTCCAGATGGCGGGTGGGATCTTCTCCACCTTCTTTGGTGGGGAAGGCCTCGTGTCCCGCCTGGAGGGCAAGGGCAAGATCGTCATCCAGACCCGTTCGCTCAGTGGCCTGGCATCCTGGTTGAATCCACGCATCTAACCTCAAAGGAGACCTTTAAAATGCACGTTGAAATCGAACATCGTCCCGGCAACTCTGCCGCCAAGGTAAGCTTGGATCCGATGGAGACCCTGATCTCGGAGGGTGGTTCCATGATTGCCACCTCGGGTGACATGAACATCGAGACCACCACCCGACAGCGCGGTTCGGGAGGTTTTTTTGCTGCGGCCAAGCGCCTGCTGGCCGGGGAGTCCTTCTTCCTGAACCATTTCACGGCCGGAGGGAATGGCGGTGAGGTCTATCTGGCCACCACTCTTCCCGGCGACATGATTCATACCCAGATGGAAGGTCAGAACCTGATCGTCCAGAGCGGTTCCTTCGTGGCTTGTGCACCTTCGGTCGAGATCGACCTGGGCTGGCAGGGATTCAAGGCCCTGTTCTCGGGAGAAAGCGTTTTCTGGCTCAAGGTCAGCGGGCAGGGCGACCTGATCCTTTCCTCTTTTGGGGCCATCTATCCGGTGGAGGTCGATGGGGAGCACATCGTCGATACCGGGCATATCGTGGCCTTCGACGAGACACTCGATTTCAAGATCACCAAGGCAGGAAAGAGCTGGATCGGATCCTTCCTGGGAGGTGAAGGGTTGGTCTGCAAATTTCATGGTCATGGCACTGTCTGGTGCCAGTCGCACAACCCCTCGTCCTTTGGTTGGGCGTTGGGTCCCAATCTTCGTCCCAGATAATCACGCTTTCATCAACTTCCAACCGTTTGCCCTATGAGCACCGACGAAAGACAGTTTGAATACACCGTGGAGGGAAGGCCTGACTTTTCCTTCCTCACCGTTCAACTTCCCGCCAATGAGAAGCTGAAGGTGGAGGCCAGCGCCATGGCCACGATGGATACCAACATCGAGATGAAGACCAAGCTCCGGGGAGGCCTCGGGCGCTTCCTGACGGGTGAGTCCATCTTCGTGAACGAGTTCACTGCAGCCAATGGCCCAGGGGAAATCGGTATTGCACCCGGCTCTCCCGGCGATCTCGATCATGTCTACCTGAATGGCAACACCATCTACCTGCAGAATTCCGCCTTTGTCGCCTGTGGCATGGACGTGACGCTTGAAACGAAGTGGCAGGGTCTTGTGAAGGGCTTCTTTTCCGGGGAGAGCCTGTTCCTGATCCGGGCGTCGGGGACGGGTGACTTATGGTTCAACACCTTTGGAGCCATGATGGAGATCGATGTCAGCGGTGAATACATCGTGGATACCGGACACATCGTGGCCTTTACGGAAGGCCTGGATTACAACGTCGGCCGGATCGGTGGATACAAGAGCCTCTTTTTTTCCGGGGAAGGGTTGATCTGTCGCTTTTCGGGTGAAGGCAAGGTCTGGATCCAGACGCGTCAGATGGGTGCCTTTGCAAGTTGGGTCTACCCCTATCGCCCCAAGAAGAACAACAGTTGATGCAGACCTGTAGAGGGCCTGAAAATCTTTCCATTCGAAAGGGTGCCTGCTACAAGCCAACGCATGTCCAAAGTGGAGAGTATCGGTTTCCTGGGAGCGGGGAAAATGGCGACGGCCCTGGCAGGCGGCATCGTAAAGGCCGGTCTGGTGGAGGCTGGTTCCGTATTTGCCAGTGATCTCTTCCCAGCCGCCCGTGATGCCTTTTCGGAGGAGGTGGGTGGACAGGTCTTCGAAACCAACCAGGAAGTGGCTTCACGCACCAAGGTTCTCTTCCTCGCCGTCAAGCCGGCCCAGGTGAAGGAAGTCCTTGCCGGTCTTTCCGGTGATATCGGTTCCGATTATCTCATTGTTTCCATTGCCGCTGGAGTTTCGATCGCCGCAATGGAGGCGGCGGCTCCCAAGGGGGTGCGTGTCGTAAGGGTCATGCCCAACACCCCGGCCCTGGTGGGAGCGTCCGCCAGTGGCTTTTCGCTTGGCTCGGCAGCAACAGCTGAAGATGCCGCCACGGTGGAAGCACTTCTCTCTTCAGTGGGTGTTGCCTACCAGGTGAAGGAAGACCTGCTGGATGCGGTGACCGGTCTCAGCGGGAGCGGTCCAGCCTATGTCTACCAGATCATTGAGGCGCTCAGCGATGGTGGTGTGGCTGCCGGCCTTCCTCGCGACATCGCCACGAGGCTGGCGGCGCAGACGCTTCTTGGCGGAGCGAAGATGGTCCTCGAAACCGGAAAGCATCCGGGCGAGCTGAAGGACATGGTGACCAGCCCCGGTGGCACGACCATTGAGGGACTGCACCAGTTGGAGCTCGGAGGGCTTCGAGGCACCTTGATGAGTGCGGTCGTGGCTGCGGCTGACAAGTCGAAGGAACTGGGAGGCCGTTGATCCGTCATGCCGATTCCTTCTCCATCCAAGCAGCAGGCAAGGGCCTTGTGGTTTTCCGCCACGATGTTTGCCGTCTGTCTCTCCCTGACGTTGATCGGCCTGATCTGTTGGGGTGCGGCATGGGCGATCGGTCAGCTTTCCTCGATCCTCCTGCCACTGGCGGTGGCTGGCATCCTTGCGTTCCTGCTGGATCCGGCCGTGGACTTCTTCCAGAAGAAGGGCATTCCAAGGACACGCGCCATCATCCTCGTCTTCTTCATCGCCTTTATTCTGGCACTGACCCTGGCGGCAACCGTGGTGCCGCAGATCATCGTGGAACTGGGTGGGTTGATCGACAAGTTCACTGAGCAGAATAAAGACGGGGAACTCCAGATCTACCTGGATCTCAAGGAGAAGTTTGGAGGCTGGCTCGCGGCCCATGGAGAGACCGTTCGGAAGGCTTGGGACGAGAAGCTTTCAGTGCGTGCCGAGGAATGGCTCACCAACGCGACACCCGTGGTCACCGCGTGGATTGGAAAGCAGCTCTCGGCCTTGCTTTCCTACGTGGGACTCGCCATTGGTCTTGCCCTTGTTCCGGTCTACCTCTTCTACTTCCTCCTGGAGAAGCGGGGCATCAAGGACAACTGGGCGGACTACCTTCCGGTCTCCGAGTCCCGCCTGAAGAAGGAGGTGGTCTTCGTGATCGGTGAGATCAACGAAAGGTTGGTGGTGTTCTTCCGGAGTCAGGTTCTGGTGGCCATGTGTGTCGGTGGGCTCCTGATCGTTGGCTACAAGCTGGTGGGACTGAACTACGCCTTCATCCTGGGCGTGCTCGCCGGCATCCTGGGCATCATTCCCTACCTGGGAGTCATGTTGAGCATCCTGCCGGCCCTGGTGCTTTCCCTGGTCCAGTTCGGTGACTGGTTGCATCCCTGCCTGATCCTCCTGGTCTTCGTCCTTGTGCAGATGGCGGAAAGCCTCTTCATCTCCCCCAAGATCATTGGTGACCGCGTCGGGCTTCATCCGCTCACTGTCATCATCGCCGTGATGGTCGGCACGACCCTGCTGGGCGGTATCGTGGGCGGTCTCCTTGCCATCCCGCTCACGGCAACCCTGCGGACGCTCATGTTCCGCTACGTCTGGGTGAACCGGAGTGAAAAGGTGGTGGGGGACAAGGAGGAGTAGATTTCACGCAGAGGCGCTGGGGCGCAGAGTTTCTTGCTGTCGTTCTGAACGATCGCCTTCGTTCTTGTACGTGGACGCTAGATTGCTTTTCCAAGCTCATCGTTGCGGAGGAGACAAATGAAAACGGTGACGATTGAGGAGCCACTGCAGGAGTATATCAACAAGGGAAGGAGGTCTGGGATTCTATTGGGTTCTGCGGATGGTTGAGTATTAAGAGAATCATGATCCAAGGAATGGGAGCACTTGGACCTGAAAGGCGTCAAATAGGAGCAGTCGTAAATCCGGTCGGTGGCTGAGCTTTTGGGAAGAACTGGTCTTTACTCCGAAAATGAAACGAAAGAAGTCCGCAGTTTTCGTTCTCGTGATCGTGCTCTTCTGGGGCTTGTTGAACGTATTGTTCAGAGGACCGAAACGGATCGATCCTGTGTGGGATTACGATTCAATGGTTGGTCAAAGTGAGATGGAGATCACCAACCAGTTTGGAGTTCCTGATTCGAGACATGATTTTATTCTCTCGGACGGTGGGGGAGAAATAGCGACTCCATTGTTTCGAATGTTCCCCAAAAAGGATTGGTCTTCGACTCAGATCCGGTCGCTCCATTGGCAATACCGCGACTATGACACCATTTTTTATCTTCACAGGACGAATGGGATTTGGAAGGTAGTTGATGGGGTGGGCTTTCTAAAGGGAGTTCAGTTTTAGTCCTTGGTAGGTAAAACAGTTTCCGGTCGATCACGCTCGAATTTCGGTTGTCAGATGAGGAGGTGGGGCTGAGCATTCGCGCATCATGAAAGATCGTCCTCTTCGCACCAGTGTCATCGGTAGTTATCCCTTTCCGGGTTGGTTGGAGCATGCCTGCCACTATCTGGGAGACTTTGGTCCGGATGACATCTCGGAGATGCAGGAGGATGCGGTCATCGCCGCCATTCACGATCAGGTATCTGCGGGTTTGGATGTCATCACGGATGGGGAACAGACACGCCTTGATTTCAATCTTTCGTTCTACGGCTTCATTGAGGGAATCGACCTCGAGTCGGCGCCACCGCGTCGTTTCGGTCCTCCCGCTCATGACCAGCGCGGCAAGCACGCGATCACGGGTGAGTTGAAGGCGTCCAAGGGACTGGGGGCGGTGGTGGAATTTGAAAGGTTGAAACGTCTGTCGCCGGTGGGTCAGTCGTTGAAGGCGAGCGTGCCCGGTCCATTCACCCTTAGCGGACGACTCCTGCCCAACGCGGATTACCCGGATCGCTATGCCATCACGGAGGCGTTGCTTCCGTTGGTGCGCAAGGAACTGGAAGACCTGGTCGCGGCCGGGTGTGAGGAGATCTGTGTCGATGAGCCGTCCATGTCCTGCTATGCGCACAAGGAGGACACCCGGCGTTTTGTGGATCTTTTCAACAGGACGGTGGAGGGCGTGCGGGGGAAGTGTCGCTTGGCGACCCATCTATGCTTCGGCAACTACAAGGGGAGATCGGTGGGGTTCCGCAGTGCGCGCTGCATGTTTCCGGACTTCCTCGACTTCCATGTGGATGAACTGCACATGGAGATGGCCACCACCGTCTTCAAGGAGGTGGAACTGATCGGCGAGGTTGCGAAAAGGATGGATGTCGCGGTTGGGGTGATCGATGTGAAGGGCTACTACATCGAGACCGTGGAGGATGTGGAGGAGAAGGTCAGGCTTTGCCTGGAGCATGCTCCGGCGGACCGGCTCGTCTTTGCGCCCGATTGCGGCCTGAGCCAGACCGCGAGGTGGGCCGCCAAGAAGAAGCTGGGGAATCTGGTGGCCGGGGTGGAGAAGGTCAGGGCGGGGTTGTAAGCCTCAAATTTGCAACTTTTTCGCCCTTCCTGAGGCTTCCAATCTTTACATATCTTGTGGTGATCCACTAAATTTACCCCAATGGCTGGTGATTTTGATGATTCAGACTTCGTGGATCACGATTTTGAGGCGACCGCAGGGTCGTCGGCACCAGTATCTTCCCCCGCCGCCAAGGCTCCATCCCGCGAAGAATTGGTCGAGCAGGTGCGTGCCAAGCAGTCGCGCTTGTCCGAATTGAAGCACGAGCAGGAGGAGCTGGAGCGCCAGAGAACCCACCTGGAGGACGCCAAGCGACGCCAGAGCGAGTTTGAAAATGGCCGGGATGAAATGACCGCCTTTCTTGGTCGGGGGATTGGGCTGCTGGAGGAAAAGCAGTTTGCCGCCAAGAAGGATGCGGATCAAATGTTGTCCACGCTGGAGACCCTTCGGGAGTCCCTGACCAAGGTGGAAGGCATCAATGAATCCAGCTGGAGCCAGGACGACTGGAACGCCGAGGTGTCCCGTGCGATGGCCTCCATTGAGAACGCCCGGATGGAGTGGAATACCGCCCGCATCAAGTGGAGTTTCCTCAACGACGCCCATGATACGGTGAAGGAGGAAAATGCCGGCCCCAACCGTCCCTTCCGTCCGCTTACCGAGCCCCAGACCTTTCCCCAGCTTTGCCGTGTTGGGTTCGCCCTGACCTGGCCGGTCCTTCTTGCCGGTCTTCTTGTCTTCACCGCTCTTCTGATCAAATAACCATGGGATACGCACCTTCGCTCCGTTCCATTTCCACCCACCGGGATCAAAGAAACTTTGACGAAGAAATAGCGCGCATCGACCGTCGGCTCAGGCGGGTCAACACGCATATCCGGAAGGAGAAGAACAGGAAGGATCCCAAGAAGGTGGCGGATCGTTATTTCCCGGATTTTACCAAGCACCGCACCAACGGCATTCAGCCGGACATGTCGCGTGGTGAGCGCCTGAGTGAGTCGGAGATGAATGACTTGCTGAAGGAGGATGCCAACCACTCGCACGTCTTTGCCCAAGGGAATTCCACTGGAAGCCTGCGGCTTGGAAGCTTTCTCGCCACGGGGACCCTTGAAGGTGTCCATGCGGTCAACTATGACCGCTCCGTGGCTCGTCGCCGGGCTGCGATCCTCTTTGCCGTCCTCGGCGTGATGGCCTTTGGACTCTATCTCTACGTCACCGCCTGAAGCATCCCATGAAAGCCAACGTTGAAACCTGCCTCGGACTGTTTGAGGTGACGTTCTCAAGCAAGGGGCTCGTCAGCGTGGTGTTTCCGAATGGGGAGAACGAGCGAATGCTTCCCAACGACCTGGAGTTCCCGTCGAAGGAGGATTTTGAGCTCTGGCTGGGAATCACCAGCCGGGCGTTGCGGAATTTCATGGAGGGGATAGAGCCTTCCGAGCTTCCGCCCTTCGATCTTTCGCTTGGAACCCCTTTCCAGCAGGAGGTCTGGAACAAGCTTCTGGAGATCCAGTGGGGAGAGGTCTGGACCTACGCCCGCCTGGGCAGGGAGCTGGGCAAGCCCAATGGCGCCCGTGCCGCCGGTTCCGCCTGTGGTGCCAATCCGATTCCCGTCCTGATCCCCTGTCACCGCGTGTTGTCCTCCAGTGGCGGGCTTTGCGGATTCACGGCAGGATTGCCATGGAAACAGCGCCTTCTGGAACTGGAAGGCGCCTGGCTGCCCTTGAAATCGGCCTCGGCCGCCTGATAGCCTGACGGGACCTATGAATCCCGTCTCTCCGATGACCCGTCGTGGTTTTCTTGGTGCCGCTGCCGGTGCCTCCCTTTCCACCCTCCTTCCCGTTTCGGCCCAGGCCCAGAAGTCGGGAAAGCGCTTTTCCTTCATCGGATTCAGCAAGCCTTTCCAGTCGCTCAGCTTCCAGGACACGGCGGATGTCGTGGCCGAGATCGGATGGGATGGCATTGAATGCCCGGTCAGGCCCAAGGGCCAGATCGAGCCGGAACGTGCGGCTGACGAACTTCCCAAGCTGGTCGGAGCCCTCAGGAAGAATGGCCTGGACCTGACGCTGATGACGACCCGGATCTCCCGTGCAGACGAACCCCACACGGAGACGCTTCTCAAGACGGCAAGCGGCCTGGGCATCAAAAAATACCGGATGAACTATTGGAAATATGACCGCAAGCGCCCGGTCATGGACCAGTTGAACGAATACAAGGCCTACCTCAAGGACTTGGCCGACATGAACCGTCATTACGGTATTCAGGGCTGCTACCAGAACCACTCAGGGAAAGGCTACATTGGCGCGGCGGTCTGGGACATCCACTACATGATCAAGGACCTCGATCCCAAGGCGATGGGAGTATGCTTCGACATCGGGCACGCCACGGTGGAAGGAGGCTACGCCTGGGAAACCCATGCCCAGCTTATGGAGCCGCGCTATGGCGTGGTCTACCTCAAGGACTTCAAGTGGGAGAAGACCGACAAGGGCTGGAAGTCCGTCTGGTGCCCAGTGGGTGAGGGGATGGTCAACAAGGTCTATTTCGATCGCCTCAGGAAATCCTCCTACCAGGGCGCCATTTCGCAGCACCACGAATATCCCGTGGGCGAGGGCAAGGAGATGATCCGCCAGATGCAGAAGGACCTGAAGGCGCTGAAGGGGTGGCTGGCCTAGCGGTCTCTCGTTTCAGGCCGTCCAATCTTCCCCGTTGAGGGATTGACGGTTCAAAGCTACTGTTTCGGGATGCTTTCGGGCAGTAGCACATCAGAACAGGAAACCATGGACATCTTCCTCAGGACGAGGGGGGACTTCCCCATCTTGTCGCAGGAGATCCATGGCAAGCCCCTGATCTACTTCGACAACGCGGCCTCGAGCCAGAAACCGAGGTCTGTCGTAGACACCCTGGTGAACTACTACGAGACCTCGCATGCCAACGTTCACCGGGGGGTTCATGAGCTGAGCAACCGCGCCACCGAGGCCTATGAGAAGGCGAGGGCGCGTGCAGCCCTGTTCCTTCATGCCGAAAGGGCCGAGGAGATCATCTTCACCCGAGGTACCACCGAGGGCATCAATCTCGTGGCATCGACCTGGGGAGCCGCCAACCTCAAGGAAAGCGATGTCGTCCTGCTCACCGAGATGGAGCACCACAGCAATATCGTTCCCTGGCTGATGCTCAAGGAGCGGCTTGGGATCCAGTTGCGCTACATTCCGGTGGATCCGGAAAAGGGCACCCTCGACCTGACGGACCTGGGACAATTGCTGGAAGGCGTAAAGCTGCTTTCGATGGTCCACGTATCCAACACGCTCGGCACGATCAACCCGGTGAAGGAACTCTGCACGGCTGCCAGGGAAAGAAACATCATCACCTTGGTGGATGCCGCCCAAAGTGCCGGACACATGCTTCTCGACGTGCAGGAGATCGGTTGCGACTTCCTCGCACTCTCGGGACACAAGATGTGTGGCCCGACGGGCATTGGTGTCCTTTACGGACGTTTCGCACTGCTTGAGACCATGCCTCCCTATCAGGGTGGTGGTGAGATGATAGAGACCGTGGATTTTGATTCCGTGGTCTACAACGTGGCGCCCCACAAGTTCGAAGCGGGAACGCCCAACATCGCGGATGCGGTGGGCCTGGCCGCAGCCATGGATTACCTGGATGATCTTGGGCGCGGGCGGATCTACGAGCACGACCTGATGCTTGCCCAGTATGCCCGCGAGCGCTTTGGGGCGTTGGAAGGAGTCCGGATCCTTGGTCCGGCGACCGAAAGGGCGGGGGTGTTGAGCTTCCTGTTCAAGGACCTCCATGCGTTGGACCTCGTTTCCTTTGCCGATCGCAAGGGGCTCGCATTGCGGGCGGGGCATCATTGCAACCAACCACTGATGAAAAAGCTTGGGACCGATGCCACGGCGCGGGCGAGCTTCTACTTTTACAATACCGTGAATGAGGTGGACCAGGCCGTCGAGATCATCGAGGGCGTGCGCAGGAAACTCCTGGGCTGAGACCTCAACGAAAGGAAAGACAATCATGCAGGCGACAGAAAAGAACATAGATGCGGCATCCACCATGGCCGAGGTGCTTGAGGCCTTTCCCGGCGCGCAGCGCGCCTTGTTTCGGAAGTATCACATTGGTGGCTGCTCCAGTTGCGGATTTGCGCCGGAAGAGACGCTCGGCGGGCTTTGTGAGCGGAACAACAAGCTCGACGTGGCGGAAGTCGTGGACCACATCCGCAGCAGCCACGAGCAGGATGAGACGATGTGGATGTCGCCGACCGAGGTGGACGAGGCCCGGAAGGCCAACCCGGAGCTCAAGATCCTGGACATCCGGACGCGCGAGGAGTTTGACGCGGTCCACATTGACGGAACCATCCTGATGGACCAGCAGATCATGCAGGAGATCATGGGGCACTGGGATCGTGGGGCGATGTTCGTCATCCTGGATCACCAAGGGGCGAAGGCGTTGGATGCGGCCGCCTATTTCCTGGGTCACGGTTTCACCCACATCCGCTGCATGCGGGGAGGCATCGATGCCTGGTCGCAGGAGGTGGATTCCAAGGTGCAGCGTTATCGTTTGGGGTGATCGGAGGAACCATGGACAGCGAACTTCAGAAAAAGATTCAGGAAGCCCTCAAGGACCCCAAGAACATGGGGGAGCTGGCGGATGCGGATTCCGTGGGTACAGTCGGTAATTCCGAGTGCGGTGAGATGCTTCGCATGTGGGTGAAGTACCGTGAGGAACGCGGCCGACGGGTGATCGACAAGGCCACCTTCCAGTCCTTCGGGTGCGAGACCGCCATTGCGGTGGCTTCCATGGCGACGGAGATGATCAAGGGCAAGACGGCGGATGAGGCCATGGCGCTTGCCGCCGATGATCTGACCGGTGACCTCGGAGCCCTGCCACCAATGAAGATCCATTGTGGGGAACTCGTTGAAGGGGCGCTGCGTTCCGCACTTGAGGGCGGCGACAAACCCTGTGAAACACCGACTCAAAAGCAAAGCGGCGGGAATTCAGGCAATTTGATTGACAGCTTCGCGTCAACATCCGACAAGGGGTCAGGTGTAAAGGTCGTTTTCCTCAGTCCAGATGAGGAAAAGTCCGAATAATTGGTTCCGGCCGACGTTCTTCCAACAGGTCCGGAAAGGGTAATGACGGGCAAGCAGTATCACCGGTGTCCCGGGCCGGAATTGAGAACGATCCATGAGTGATTCCAGAGAAGTCATCGAAGCATTGCTGAAGCTTCAGGAGGCCCAGACGAGGGCCAACCTGGCTCCCGGCCAGGACAACACCACAACGAGGAAGCTTCGCAAGCTCGTGCCACCGCAGATCCAGGGTCACTACGACCGCCTGACCGCGCGGGGCAAGAAAGGCGTTTCCATCGTTCGCAACAGCACCTGCACCGGTTGCTTCATGAAGGTGGCACTATCCGCGCTTCAGGTCCTCAGGAACGGCAAGGACATCCGTCTTTGCGACAACTGCGGACGCTACCTCT
>CAZKNW010000013.1:0-21051 GCA_964554035.1 uncultured Verrucomicrobiota bacterium | reverse complement strand
TCTTCCTTGCGGGTGGACTGAACCCGGACAACGTTGCCACGGCTGTTGCCGATGTGGCTCCTTATGTGCTGGATGTTTCCAGCGGAGTGGAGTCTGAACCGGGCGTGAAGGACGAGGCCCTGGTGACGGACTTCATTCGGAATGCGAAGAGGGTACCCTGATCCAATCGTGGCTTCGTGTCAGTGTGGAGCCTTCAATCCCGTAGCCTCCTGAAGATTCGGGCATTCGCCCCAACATTCGTGACCGCCATTCTGATAGATGGTCTCAAGCGCGCTTCTCAGAATCTGTTTCTCCTCCTTGTCGAGTGATTCATCCAAGGATTCGAAGCTTTCATCCAGGTTGTAGAGATAGTTGTCCAACCAGATATCACTGCCGCCCTCGATCAGGTTTCTAATGATCGGACACAGGTAGAAGAGCAAATCCTCCTTTTCAACGAAGCTGAAGACGTCGTGATACTCCTTCAGGTGTTCACGGGTTACATCTTCAGGTTTCTTATGGGAAAGATGAACTTGGGCTCCCTTTTCACCATTCCAGCAGTCTCTGATCCGCGCTTTTCGAAGATCCACCTTTGGAGGACCGTAGTGTGCGGAGAACCTTTTGATTCGCGAATGATCCATGACCTTCTTCACATATACCACCGGGTATGGAGGGACAGTAATCCAAGATTCGAAGGCTGCAAAGCAGCATAGATGGAATGAATGCCCTTGTCAGGCAGGGCACGACGCAGAGCGACTGTCCCCTAAAAGAAAAGCTTCATGCTCTTCATGTCCTTCATGGTGAGGCTTTCGGCTAGGAGCAACCCGTTACTTCTTGATCTCGGAGGAATCCCTGCTCAGGGCGAAGTGGATCACGTAGAACCAGGACAGGAGGCCTGCCAGTATGGCCCGGAGAATCGACTTGTTGTGTTCCCATGAACAATTGACCGCGATGACGGATCCGAGGCCAAGGCCGGTCTTCATGACTTCGGTGACTTCAGCGAGGAGCCTTGCTTATCCCAGGTCAAAGGCCGTCTCCATGATGAGCGCCTGTTCCTGTTTGTGACTGTTGCCGGAGCCTGTGGCAGGACTGGCGGACTCGGGGCGTGCAATTCCAGCAAAGGGATGTCCGCCCGGGAGCTTGTCCCCATATCCGGCACGCATGTAGCGCCATGCACCCATGTTCTCCGGTTCCTCCTGTACCCAGTATACGGGCACGGACTTGTCGTAGGGCGAGAAAGTGTCCTCGATGTCCTTGGGGTCGAGCGGGTAGAGCTGCTCCAGTCGAGCGATGGCCACCTTGTCCTGCATTCCGCTCTTTTCCCTGTGAGCCAGCAGGTCGTAGTAGATCTTGCCGGAACAGAAGAGTGCCCTTTTCACCGTCTTCGGATCCTTGATCGTGGTGTCCGGAATGATGCGCTGAAACTGCCCTTTTTCAAAATCCTTGAGGCTGGAGGTCACTTTTGGATGGCGCAGGAGGCTCTTGGGCGACATGACGACCATGGGCTTTCTCCAACGCCGCAGCGCCTGGCGCCTGAGGGCGTGGAAATACTGTGCAGGCGTGGTGAAGTTCATCACCTGGATGTTGTTCTCCGCCGAGAGGACGAGGAAGCGCTCGAGTCGTGCGCTCGAGTGCTCGGGCCCCATGCCCTCAAACGCGTGGGGCAGCAGCATGACCAGTCCGGACAGCCGGCGCCATTTGTCCTCAGCGCTGGTGATGAACTGGTCGATGATCACCTGGGCGGCGTTCACGAAGTCGCCGAACTGGGCCTCCCAGAGAACAAGGCCGTCCGGGCAATCGAGGCTGTAGCCGTAGTCGAACCCGAGCACACCGGTTTCAGAGAGCGGACTGTTGTAGATCTCCACCGGCTTCTGCTGTCCGGGGGCCAGATGCTGGAGGGGCAGGTAGGGAAGGCCGGACTCGTAATCGTAGAGGGCGGCGTGACGATGGCTGAACGTTCCGCGACGGCAGTCCTGTCCGCTCAGGCGGATGCGATAGCCTTCCAGCGCGAGACTGGCGAAGGCGCAGGCCTCGGCGGAGGCCCAGTCGAGACGGCGCTCGCCTTGTGCCATTTCATGCCGCAACTCGAGGAGTTTCTTGATCTTGGGGTGTGGCGTGAAGTCGTTGGGAAGACGTGTCTGGATCTCCAGCATGGCGGCCAGGCGCTTGGCGGGAACGCCCGTCTTCACCTCTTCAACCGTCTCTCCACCGACGTAGCTGCTTCGGCTCCAGATGCCGCGAAGCTTTTCCTTTGGAGGACGGTAGTTCTTCCGCTTGGACTGGCTGAGGTGATTCTCAAGGCGCTTCCTGCGCTGCTGCTGGATCTCGGAGGCTTCCTCCTCCGTGACCTCCTCCATCTTGTGGAGGTGCTCCAGATAGCCGTCGAGAACCGACTTCCTTTTCGCAATCTCCCGATACATGAGGGGCTGCGTGAAGGAGGGTTCGTCCGTTTCGTTGTGCCCGAGGCGACGATAGCCATACATGTCGATGACGACGTCCCTCTTGAAGGTCTTCCTGAAATCCATGGCCAGCCGGACCACCTGGGCAACGGCTTCCGGGTTCTCCCCGTTCACATGGAAGATGGGGATCTGGAGCATCTTGGCGATGTCCGTGGCGTAGGTGCAGGACCGGCCCTCCTCGGGTGAGGTGGTGAAGCCGATCTGGTTGTTGAGCACGACGTGCAGGGTGCCACCCACCGTGTAGCCGGGCAGTTGGCTGAGATTGAGGGTCTCCTGCGATACGCCTTCACCGATGAAGGCCGCGTCACCATGAATCAGGAGACACATGCACTTTTCATGGTCAAAGTCCTCGACCCGATCCTGCTTGGCGCGGGTGCGGCCCATGGCCACGGTGTTGACGAACTCAAGATGGCTCGGATTGAAGCAGAGGGAAAGGTGGACCTTCTCGCCGCTGGAGACCTCGAAGTCGCAGCTGTGTCCAAGGTGGTACTTCACGTCGCCGCGGCCGGTGAAGTTCTCGGGATCCTTGTCGGCAAACTCGCGGAAGATCTCCTTCGGTTGCTTGCCCATGATGTTGGCCAGCACGTTCAGGCGGCCTCGATGGGCCATGGCCAGGACGATCTCCTTGCAGCCCTGGCCGCCTGCATGATCGATGGCCAGGTCGAGCAGCGGAATGAGGCTTTCGCAGCCGTCGAGAGAGAAGCTTTTCGCTCCGATGAATTTCTTGTGGAGGAATTCCTCGAAGGTAACGGCATCAATGAGACGGGTGAGGATGCGGACCTGCTCCTCGTGGGCCAGGTGGAGCCTGTTTTCAGTGCCTTCCATCCTGCGTTGAAGCCAGCGCCGGACATGGATGTCGTCGATATGCATGTACTGCACGCCGATGGACCGGCAATAGGTGGCACGCAGGTGGTCGACGATCTCGTGGATGGTGTGTTCCCCCTGCATCTGGATGGCCTCGCAGGCGATCTTCTGCTGGAAGTCCTTTTCGGCAAAGTCGAAGAAATCGAGCTCCAGTTCCCGGGGGACGGGCCGGGGAATGCCCAAGGGATCGATCTTGGCGATCATGTGGCCACGGACCCGGTAGTTGCGGATGAGCTGGTTGACGCGGTCCTGAAGCCGGGCGAGTTCCGCGACCTCCTCGGTGATGGTGCTGTTGGAACCGCCGGAGGCGGGGTTGAAGATGCTGCGACTCTTGAAGGACGGCCCACGGACGGATGCGGCGCGTGTCTCGCCGTTCATATGGGTCTCGAAATAGGCCTTCCACTCGTCGGAGACCGAGGAGCGGTTGTCGAGATACTGGGCGTATAGCTCCTCGATGAAGGCGAGATTCTGGGCGTTCGGAAGTTCAGAGGTCGACATGATGTCCGGGGGGAAAGGGGGAGAAGGGTGGCCGTGCGTTGGTTGAACGCAGCTCAATGGATCGGCTGTGAAAATACTTTTTCAAAGCGCAGGTCTTCCAATGTAGATCGGGAACGGACACTAGGAAAGGCCCAAGGGGGCTCCAAACGGTATTTTTGTTCATGGAATCCTCCCGAGCCTGCCGTTCCCTTCAAAAAAGATTTCCAAGATTCGTGGTCCTCTTGTTGAATCGGTCTTCCACCTCCTCCTGACGGAGGTGGTTTCCCAGAATCAATCCGTATCTAGAAGCGATGTCCGGTCACAGCAAATGGTCCACGATCAAGCGCAAGAAGGGCGCGAACGACGCCAAGCGCGGCAAGATCTTTTCGAAGCTTTCCCGTGAAATCACCATTGCCACCAAGCTTGGTGGGGGTGATGGCGACATGAACCCGCGCCTGCGCCTCGTCCTGCTCAAGGCAAAGGCGGCCAACATGCCCGCGGACAACATCAAGCGGGCCATCGAGAAGGGTGCTGGTGCGGGCGAAGGCGGCAATTTCGAGGATCTCCAGTATGAGGTCTTCGGTCCGGGTGGCGTCGGGATCCTCGTGGAGGCAACCACCGACAACCGAAATCGCACGGCGGGTGAGGTGCGCTTCATCATCACCAAGAATGGAGGCAACCTGGGCACGGCCGGATCCGTCGCCCGATTCTTCGAGCGGAAGGGGCAGATCATGATTCCCCGTGATTCCGCCAATGAGGATGAGCTGATGGAGCTGGCCCTGGAAGCCGGTGCCGAGGATTTCAGGGCGGAGGAGGAAGGTTACGAGATTATCACCGATCCCGGGCAGTTCGATACCGTCCAGAAGGCCATCGAGGCGAAGGAGATCCACTTCGATGCCGCCGAGGTGACGTGGTTGCCGACGCTTGGGACGCCCTTGACCGACAGCTCGGAGGTGGATGCCGTGAACCGACTGGTCGAGGCACTGGAGGAACAGGACGACGTTAACGAGGTCTACACCAACATGGAGGACCAGACCGAAGGGTAGGGAAGCATGTTGGGCTTCTTCAGGAGAAAGAAAGGGAAGCCGGATCTTCATTCAGAAGACCATTGGGTGCTGGCTGAGGGAGAGGTGGATGGCCAGCGCCTTTTTGTGAGGACAAACGCCGTGCTCGAGCACTATATCGGAGACACGGACTACACCATCAAGGTCGGGATCGTCATTCCCCGACAGCTGAAGGGATCCGGACTGCCAGACCCGGGTGAAGTCGGGCAGCTCGATTCCATTGAAGACATGGCCTATGACTCGATGGGGCGGTTCGGCGATGCGATCCATGCCCTTACTCTGACCAATGACCAGATGCGGGAAATGGTCTTTTATGTGAAGGAGGGATTCGACATCCAGGGCTTCCACGAAATGCTGATGGCCAAGGTCGACACGCACAAGGTTCAGTGCATGGGGACGAGGGAGCCAGATTGGGCGACCTACCGAGAGTGGGGATGCGTCTAGATGAGCTGTCGGCGAGTGGTTGTCTTCGGGAATTCAGGGTCAGGGAAATCAACCCTCTCACGGCGATTGGCTGAAACATTGGGGCTGGCCCATCTGGACCTTGATGAGATCGCCTGGAAGCCGAACCAGCCTGGTGTCCGGGAGGGGATGTCGGTGAGCGTCGCCCACCTGAAATCATTTGTTGCAGCCAACAAGGGCTGGGTCATTGAAGGATGCTATTCCGGACTCATTTCAGCGTCCCTGGAGCATGCGGATGAATTGATTTTTCTGAATCCCGGAATCGATGCCTGTCTTCAAAATTGTCGAAATCGGCCTTGGGAAAAGCACAAATACCCAAGCAAGGAAGCGCAGGACAAGAATCTAGAGATGTTGCTGAACTGGGTGAGCGAGTATGAAAGCAGGGAAGACGAATTCTCACTTCAGGCACACCTGCAAGTATTTGAATCCTTTCAGGGAAGAAAGACCGAGCTGAGTTCCAGCGAGGAGGCGGACAGGAAGTTCCCTGATTTGGCAATGGAGTAACGGGAACCTTGCTCCGGAAAAAAAAATCTGCGGCATCCGCGCCATCTGCGGATCAGTAAACCTTGCGCAGGTTGGAGGGGAGTATGTTCAGCTCACTCCGGTATTTGGCGACTGTCCGCCGTGCGATCATGATGTCCTTGTCCTTGAGGACCTTCACGATGGCGTCATCGCTATAGGGCTTGGCGGGATCCTCACCCTTGATCAGCTCGGAAATGATCTCCTTCACCGAGGTATTGGACATGTCACCGCCGCCGGCCGTCTTGATGCCGGAGGTGAAGAAAAACTTCATCTCGAAGATCCCCTGTGGTGTGTCCATGTATTTGCCTGAGACCGCACGGCTGACCGTGGTCTCGTGGACCCCGACGACTTCGGCCACCTGCACCATGGTCATGGGCTTGAGGTGGGTCACACCCTTGTCCAAAAAGGCCTTCTGCCGTTTCACGATCTCCTTGGCGATGTTCATGATCGTGCTCTGGCGCTGGTGGATGCTCTTGATGATGAACTTTCCAGCCCGGACCTTCTCGCGGATGTACTCCTTCACGCTCTCATCGGTCTCACCTCGGGACATCAGGTCCTTGTAGGCGTTGCTGATGCGGAGGTGGGGAATATGCTCGTTGTTGGAGGTGACGATGTACTCCCCATCGATGTCCCGCTTGATGAAGATCTCGGGGACGACGTAGGTCTGGTTGTCCGGAAGAAAGGCGCGTCCGGGGCGGGGTTCGAGGTTGGCAATGCGCGCCGCCGCCTCCTGGATGTCCTCGATTGAGGTGCCGGTCATCCTTGCGAGGTCGGGAAAGCGACGTTTGCCGAGGGTGTCCATGTGGTCCCGGATGATCCGGTATTCCAGGGTGTTGGTGCGCTCGGCGCGTTCCAGCTGGAGCATCAGGCATTCCCTCAGGTCCCGTGCGGCCACGCCGGGAGGGTGAAAGGACTGGATGACCTGAAGGACCGCCTCGATTTCCTCCCTCGGAATGCTGGTGGAAAAGGAAAGCTCGTCCGAGGAGGTCTGCAGAAACCCGTAGTCATCGATGTTGCCGATGATCATCTCTGCGATCGATGTCTGGACGCCCTCGAGTTCGGACATCCTCATCTGCTCGATCAGGTATTCCTGAAGCGAGGTCTCCATGGTCAGGGAGTCGAACATGTGCTGTCTGCGTTCCTCCTCGTCGGGGGAGGTGCGGTTCACCACGCTCGTCTGTGAAAAATGATCGCGCCATTCCTGGTCGAGCTGGAGCAGCTTGTCGAACTCCGCCTGGAAATCGTCCACGGGCTCATCGCTGTCCTTGGCGGTGGCGGGGTCCTGGTTGATCTCGGCCGGAGGCTCGGTCGGGTCGTTCTGGTCCGGGGTGTTCGATCTCTCCTCCTCCGGGGTGTTCATGTCCTCCACCTCCGAAGGTGAAAGCTCCTCGAGGGTGGGGTTTGCCGCCAGCTCCTGTTCCACCAGCGCCTTCAGCTCCAGGGTGGGGGCCTGAAGCATGGCGAGGGACTGCTGCAGCTGGGGTGCGAGCACCTGCTGCATGCCCATTCTCTGGGAAAGATGGAGACCTTGTTGAGCCATACGACTTTACTTCTTCCGCGGCGTGAACTTAGCGGCACGCCAAGTGCTATCCAACAGAAATTGTGCCACTTGGATAAACTATTTTTCTTGCATCACTTTGAAGTGATTCTGGCCGTTTTTTTGGATGTCGCCGGAATGTGTTGCGTGATTCTGCCGCATCGGGGTGATCAAGTTTGAACACGGTCGCTTCATCTTTAATGCAGGCATCCTGAAAATCATTGCCTGTGAGGGGCGGGGTCCTGAGACTGGGGCTGTGTCGGTCCGATTCACAGTCCTTGGTAGTGGTTCAGCAGGGAATTGTTCCCTCCTGG
This sequence comes from uncultured Verrucomicrobiota bacterium, assembly GCA_964554035.1. Lineage (GTDB taxonomy): Bacteria > Verrucomicrobiota > Verrucomicrobiia > Limisphaerales > CAZKNW01 > CAZKNW01. Next base: position 13,376 of record CAZKNW010000013.1, on the reverse strand, counting down.
AGACGCCATCGGCCCGGATCCTTATCGATGCCGGTTTCAGTGGTCGGCAGATCCGCTCAAGACTTGAGAAGATTCGTTCCAGTCATGAGGGAATCGATGCCGTTCTTGTCACCCATGAGCATTCCGACCATACCCGGGGGCTCAACGTCATCGGCGGAAAATGGCAGGTGCCCGTGTTTGCCAACCGCATGACCCGTGAGGCCATCGAGTCCGGGCTGAAGGCGGAGGTTTCCTGGAAGCAGTTCTCTTCGGGAGATTCCTTTTTCATCGGGGATGTCGAGGTCGAATCCTTCTGTCTCCCGCATGATGCCCATGACCCGGTGGGGTTCCTGCTCAAGACGCCTGGGGGGACTATCGGGATCCTTACCGACCTGGGGCATTCCAATCCACTGGTTCTCCAAAAGGCGCGCGAGTCGGATGTCCTGCTGCTGGAAACCAATTACGACAACGAGATGCTGAAGGCCGATGTGAAGCGCCCCTGGCAGACCAAGCAGCGCATCATGAGCCGACATGGGCACCTGTCCAACGACCAGGCGGCGGAATTGCTGGGTGAGATCGGGTGCGAAAGGTTGAAGCACCTGTTCCTGGGTCACCTGTCCAGGGATTGCAACACCACGGAACTGGCTGTGGCCACGGTGGAGGGAAGGCTTTCAGGGATGGGGATGTCCCACATCCCGGTGGAGTGTCTCTGTCAGGAAACGCCTGGTTCGACCGTCACGCTTGAGATCCTCCAGAGCCCCCAGCAGACCGAAGGTGGTCAGCTGGTGCTCTTTTGATTTGTTGGAGGGGCGCCTGCCTAGTTGGGCATGCGGGGTTCCATACGCTTCCTGCGGTTCTTCTGGGCGCGAAAACGCCTCTTGGGTCCACGCTCGTCGCCAGCCTGTCCGTGGGGACGGAATTCGCGACGAATGCCATTGCTGACCCGGCTGCCGCCACCGCCGCCACCGCCGCGGCGTCTGGGTGCGCCCTGGCGCGAGAGGAAGGCGGATTCACTGTGGAACTCGTGATCCAGCTCGTAGGGAATGGGCTTCTTCAGGAGCTTCTCCACCTCGCTTAGTCCGGCCCTTTCGGCTGCGCTGCAGAATGAAATCGCATCTCCTTCCGCTCCGGCGCGTGCCGTCCGTCCAATGCGGTGCACGTAGGTCTCGGCCTCCATCGGAAGGTCGTAGTTGATGACATGGCTGACATCATCGACGTCCAGTCCGCGTGCGGCGACGTCCGTGGCCACGAGGATGTTGAACTGTCCCTTCTTGAATCCCTCCAGTGCCTTGGTCCTAGCGGCCTGCGACTTGTTGCCGTGGATGGCCGTGGCCTTCAGGCCCTTGCGCTCCAGTTTCTGGGCGACCCGGTTGGCATGATGCTTCATCTGTGTGAAGATGATGGTCTTCTTCATCCGGGTGTTGTTCAGGATCGTTGAAAGCAGGCCTTCCTTGTCGTTCTGGTCGACGAAGAACACGGTCTGGCGGATCCGTTCGACAGCCGGCTTCTCAGGCTCGATGGTGATCCTGGCCGGGTTGTTGAGCATCGCCCTTGCGATCTGCTCGATCTTGGGGGAAAGCGTCGCGGAGAAGAAGAGGGTCTGCCGTTGCTCGGGCAGCATCTTGAGGATGCGGTTGATGTCCGGGATGAATCCCATGTCGAGCATGCGGTCCACCTCATCGAGGATGAAGTGGCTGATGCGGTCAAAGTTGATTAATCCCTGCTGTTTCAGGTCGAGCAGACGACCGGGAGTGGCGACGAGGATGTCGACGCCGCGCTTCAGGGCCTTGACCTGGTGGAACTGGTTGACGCCGCCGAACACGATCGTGTGGGTCAGGCGGGTGAACTTTCCGTAGGTCTCGATGCTCTTTCCGATCTGGGCTGCCAGTTCGCGGGTGGGCGCCAGGATGAGTGCCCTCGGCGTGCAGCTCTTCGTGTGGGTGTGCTCCTCCGCGAGGATCTGAAGGAGGGGCAGGGTGAATGCGGCCGTCTTTCCGGTGCCGGTCTGGGCACTGCCAATAAGGTCGCGCCCCTCAAGTACCAGCGGAATGCACTGTTCCTGGACCGGGGTGGGCTTCTGGTAGTTCTCGGAACGCAATGCTTGCCGAAGGTCCTTCTTGAGAAGGTTGAAGGCTCCGACAGGATTGGCTGGAGCAGGATTGTTGTTGCGACGGCGATTTGCCGACGCGAGGGGATGTTCTCTCATTAGTATTTTCCAAGTCCGGAATGGTTGAGTTCTCTGCCCGCCGGACGCGTGGAAAAGAAAGGGCCGCGAGGATTCGCAGCGATTGCAGCCCTTTGTCATAATGCCCCGAGGACTGTACGGGGTTTGGAGGCCGAATGCCTCCGAAGGTCGTGCCATGGGAGGCACGGGGGCGGATCTCTATGGGAGATCAGAAGACAACGCAAGAGGATTCCTGATTTTTTTTTGGCGCGTCGTCTGGAATTCAAGCAACTCCAGGTCAGTCAAGGAACTGTTTCAGGTGGCTTTCCATCACCGATCTTTCCTGTGCCAGCCCTCTTCTGGTTTCCTGGGAACCGGGGTCGGGGAGTGAGTCGAGAGAGGACGTGGCTTCCGCCAGCCTTCGACTGAGTGGATGGGTGTCCGGTGTGCTTGGTGCCCGGGCCAGGAGCTCGCGAAGTTTTGTGATCTGGCGACTTGTTTCCCTGATCAGTGTCCTGGTTTCGTCGGTCGTTCGCTCTCCTGCTTCAACCGATTTCAGCAATCCGCATTTGAACTGCATGCATTGGAGGGGACGGTCCTCATAGTGGGTGCAGAGGTTGGCGTTGAGGCACTGGCAGGGTTGTGGGAGTGAGGTGCCCGTTCCTCTCCGGATCAAGGGAAGGCCCCTTGCCTCCATCCTGTCCGCTTCTCCGGCAGCAAGGGGAATCGAACTGAAGAGGGTGCCGTCGCAGCAGAGGGTGCAGTCGGGACAAAGGCTCGACGTGTCCTCCTTGCATGCCATGGCTACTTGGCCTCGATGGCGCCATCCAGCAGGTTGATTGCAGCGCGGATGGTGTGCGTGACGATGCTCTGGAAGTTCGGGTCCTCAACCTTCCCTCCTCCCGGGTAGGAGACATAGAAGGTGTCCAGGGCCGCTCCTTTCTCAGTCATGATCTTGGAGACCACGATGTCGAGTCCACATTCCGCAATGGCGGAGGACACGTAGTAGAGCAGGCCCACGCGGTCCTCGGTCTCCAGGTCGATCACCGTGAAGGTGTCGGAGGAATCGTTGTCGAAGACGATGGTGGTGGGCAGGCGCTCCCCCTCCAGCGCCTGGTAAAGGGGCGGTGTCGTCTTGCGCTTGTTGATCATGGACGCGAGGTCCACGTTGGAAACGAGGGTCTCCTCGAAGACCTTCTCAAAGGTGTCCTTCTCGTTCTTGTGCGCCAGTTTCCCCGTGTCGGCATCGGTGACGTAGAACGTGTCGAGAATGATGCCGTCCTTCCGGGTGAAGATCTGGGCTCCCAGGATGTTGAGGCCCGCCGCGGTCAGGGACCCTGCAATCTTGACGAAAAGGTTGGCGCGGTCCCAGGTGCAGATCTTCACCACACTCAGCCCGATGTCCGGCTCGTTGTGCCAGTTGACGATGGGTTCGAGCGCCCTGTCGTCCTTGGTGATCTGCAGGTGCATGAAGCGATGCGCCATCGTGAGGTCCCTGACGATGCCCTTGGTGTCCTCGGTCTTGAAATAGCGATCGGGCATGTAGTCGAAATGGGCTCCGATCTCGTCCTCGGCAAAGCTGGGAGGAAGCATCGCGGCCACCTCCTTCTGGAGCTTCTCAAGTTCCTCCTGCTCACGCTTGAGGAAGCTGGGGTCACCGGTGAGTACGCTGTAGGCCTTCTTGTAGAGGGTCCAGAGCAGGGAGTCCTTGAAGTCGGACCAGAGCTTGGCGTCTGTGCCCATGGAGTCGGCAAAGGTGTGCAGGGTCAGCATGACCAGGTTTTCCGCCGTGCCGACGGTCTCAGCAAAGGACTTGATGACATCCGGGTCGTCGAGGTCACGCCGTTGCGACACCTGGATCATGGTCAGGTGGTGCTGGATCAGGGTCTTTAGGATCTGGGTTGTCTCCTTGTTGAAGGCAAAGCGCCTGGCGATCCGGCCGATGAGCTTGGTTCCCGCATCGGAGTGATCCCCCTTCTCAAGGGGCTTCCCCGCATCGTGCATGAGCAGGGCCAGATAGAGCAGCATGGGTCGGGTGACCTTGCTGAAGAGATGGGAGTAGCGGGCAAAGGGACGGCGTTCCGCCTCCCAGGTCCTGTCCAGTTGCTGGATGCACTTCAGGCTGTGTTCATCCAGGGCGTACTGGTGAAAAAACTCGTGCTGCACGAGGCAGGTCAGTTTTCCAAACTCGGGTAGGTAGGTGCCAAGGACATCGGTGTCGTGCATGGCACGCAGGATTCCGAAGACGTTTCCGGGTTGGCTGAGGATGCTCAGGAAGGTCTTGTGGACCCGTGGGTTGAGGCGGAATTCACGCTCGATTAGGTGCGTCTGGTTCCGGATGAGCTGTTCAAGGTCCGGATGCAGCGGGAGCCCCCGCTTCTGCATGTGAAGGAAGGCCCGCATCAGGCGGATGGGCTTTTCCTGGAAGATGCGAGCATTCTGCGCCTGGAGCATGTCATCCTGGATGTGGAACCCGTCGAACTTGATCTTCGGAGTCTGCTGCCTCCGGCTCATGATCACCTGCCGGAAGGAGGGCACGTTGTCCGGTTGGGGCATCAGGGCCAGCCTTCGCTCCAACACCCGGGTCAGGGTGTAGATCGTCCGTGTGGCCTGGTAGAACTGGCGCATGAACTTCTCGATGCGTCCCGTCGGCTTGCGGTCCTTGAAGCCCAGATGGGTGGCCACCTTCAGCTGTTCCGCCTTGTGCATCACGTCGACGTTCCGCTTGGTGTGGTAGTGGAGTTCCGTCCGGACCCTCAGCAGGAAGTCATAGGCCTCATCCAGCTCCTTGGCCTCGTCCTCTTGGATCAGGCCCTGCTCGACCAGGTCCTTGCTGTTGCGGGCCCGGTACTTGAAGAAGGCCATCCAGAAGAGGTTCTGGTAGTCCCGGAGTCCCCCGCAGCCGTTCTTCACGTTGGGTTCCTGCATGCAGGGTGAGTCCCCGTTCTTGCTGCGCCGCTCCTTCTGGTCCCTGATCCGTTCCTTGAGGTATTCATCCTCATATCCCTTCACTGCTTTCGCGATCAGGGTCTTCTGGAAATTCTCGAAAAGGTCCTGGTCTCCGTAGATCACGCGTGCCTCGATGAGGGCGGTCTTGTTCTGCATGTCGTCGTTTGCCTGGACGATGCAGTCGGCGATGCTCCTCACGGCATGCCCCACCTTCAGGTCGAGGTCGTAGAGGGTGTAGAGAAGTCCCCCGGGATCCACCATCGCCTGAAGATAGGCATGGGGGCGACGACCCTGGATCATCTTGCCGTCATGGAGGAAAAGGATGTCGATGTCGCTGGAGGGGTTGAGTTCTCCGCGGCCATAGCCCCCATAGGCGACCAGTGCGAACTTGGGACGTTTCTTGACCACCTCCTCGGGCAGGTTGTTCTCGACGCCCTGGATGATCGCACACAGCAGTTCATCCATCATCCATGCGTGGCCCTCGCAGACCTGGCGGCCGCTCTTGGTCTTGCGGTGGAACATGCGGAGACGGGTGCGCTCCGTCTTGAGGAACCTGCGAAACTGGTCCAGCACCTCACCCGGTTGCTTTCCCTTGGGAACCTCCAGGCGCTTGTCGGCGCTTTGCTCGATCTTTTGTCGCAGGCGATGCATCGGGGCGGAGGATAGGACCGGAAGGGGCCGGGGGCAAGGGGTGAGGCCGGGACAAGTTGTGGTCAAGGATGGGGGCTTGTGGTAGGTAGAGCCCGACCTCGGAAGGATAGCAGGATGCCCAAGTTCCAGAGAGATTACATGTTGGAGGAGGACCCGGACCTGGAAGGCTCCTGGATGCGCAACCTCATCTAGGTGCTGGTGTTCCTGGCGTCCTTCGTCCTGGTCTTTGTCTGCCTGAGGTTTCCGTTCCCGCTCCCGCTTCGGATCCTCATGGTCGGGTTGTCGCTTCTGGTGATCCGGAATCTCTGGAGGATCCCGGGACGACTGGAGGCAAGACGGCTTTGCGCGCTGGGTGCCCAGGCCGAGAAGGCGGAGAAAATGGAACGGGCGATCTACTGTTACGAGAAGGCCATCGAGATCATTCCTGAAAACCTTTCCCTCATCGTCCGTCTTCTTTCCGCCTACAACCACACCTTCCGGATCGTGAAGGCCAAGGAGCTGATCGCGGCCCTGGACGGAAGGAAGGTCCCGGCCTCCATGAAGGAGGAACTGGAGTTCCTGGTTTCGGAGTACCGTCCCATCCGCTTTGTCGGCGAGGGGGCCTGGTGCCGCATTGAACTGGGTGCCGGCCGGCCCACCGCGCGCTGATGCGGGGACAACGGGGATTGTCCCCCAAAGGTGACTGTGGCAAAACTTCGCCAATGGCTCCCCATTTGAACCCGCCCTCCAACTGGAAGGGCATGCTCCGGTATCTTGGACCCGGACTGATCATCACCGCCACCATCGTGGGCTCGGGCGAACTGATCGTGACTCCCAAGCTGGGGGCGGAACACGGCTTCTCCCTTCTCTGGTTCATCATCCTTGGTTGTCTCGTGAAGGTCTTCGTGCAGGTCGAGCTGGGGCGTTATGCCATCGTCAGCGGCAAGACGACCCTCGAGGCCATGGATTCAATCCCTGGGCCACGATTCAAGGTGGGCTGGATGATCTGGGTCTGGCTCCTGATGTATCTCTCACTCCCGTTTCAGGTGGGGGGCATGATGGCTGGGCTTGGACAGATCGCTGTTCAGGCGGGAGCGTCAGAGGGGAGCAAATCCCTCTGGGTGGTTTTTGTCGGGCTTTTGACGGCAGGCATGCTGGTTTCCGGGCGCTATCGGCTTGTGGAAAGACTCTGCATTGCAATGGTCGTCTTCTTCACCCTGTTCACGGCCTACGCCGTGCTTTCCTTGCAGGGATCCGAATACTCGATCGGGATGGGTGACATCCTTTCGGGATTGTCCTTCAAGATGCCGGATTCCTTTACCACCGCCTTTGCCGCCTTCGGAATCATCGGTGTTGGGGCGTCGGAGCTGATTTACTATCCCTACTGGTGCCTTGAGAAGGGCTATGGGAAGAACACGGGTGGGGATGACGGGAGCGATGGCTGGAGGGAACGGGCAAGGGGTTGGATGAGGGTGATGCGCCTGGACGCCTGGGTCTCCATGGTGATCTACACCGGTGCGACCATCGCCTTTTACCTCCTGGGTGCCGCCATCCTGAACCGACAGGGACTCATGGTGGAAAGCGGTGACATGGTGAAGACCCTGTCGCAGATGTACTCCGGATCCCTTGGGGGAGTGGGCAGCAAGTTCTTTGTCGTGGGGGCAGCCTGTGTGCTGTTCTCGACCGTGTTTGCGGCGACGGCCGCCAACGCGCGGCTCTTGTCGGACGCGCTGGAGCTTTATGGCGTCCACAAACGGAAGGATGAGGAGGATCGCATGAAAAGCATCAAGGTCTGCTCCGTCTTCCTTGCGCTCTTTTCCATGGTGCTCGCGCTGACGTTTGACGCCCCCGTCTGGCTGGTTTTCACCGGGGCCATTGCCCAGGGCATCATGCTTCCCTTCCTCGCGGGAGGTGCCATCTACCTGACCCTCAAGCGGGTGAGTCGCGAACTGAGACCCGGGCAGGGATGGATGATCTGCCTCTATGTTTCCGCATTTTGCATGGCCGTGGTTGGCATTTATCAGATTTACGACAAGATAGGCTCCAGTTTTGGAAATTGAGCCATGAAGAAACTGTCGTGCTTTCTGGGATTGCTGCTGGCTGCCTCCGCCGCATCGGCAAGGGTGTATTCCGTTGGAGAGGGGTTTCCCCTCAAGACCCCGGACGATGTTCCGTGGGAGAGCCTTTATCCGGGCGACGTCGTGGAGATTCATTGGCGCCTGCTGCCTTACCGCTCCAAGTGGGTGATGTGCGCCCAGGGCAGAAAGGAACTTCCCATCACCGTTCGTGGCGTGCCCAGCGCGGATGGACTGCTTCCCATCATCGACGGGCGAAACGCCACCACCCGGGACCAGCTCAATTTCTGGGGGGAGGAAAGGGCGGTGATCAAGATCGGTGGGGCCAACAAGCCGGTCGACACCATGCCTTCCCACATCGTGATCGAGAGCCTGGACATTCGCGGGGCCCGACGTGGCAACGTCTTCACAGGCAGGACGGGAAGTGGGGAGTATCGACCCAATGCTGCCGCCATCTACATCGAGAAGGGGCGTGGCATCACCCTGAGGGACTGCGTGTTTCACGACTGTGGCAACGGGTTGATCACCAGCAGTGACTGTGAGGAACTCCTGATCCAGCGCTGTCATTTCTATGGCAATGGCAATGTCGACTCCATCTACGAGCACAACAGCTACACGTCCTCACGGGGCATCGTGTATGAATTCTGCAGGTTTGGTCCGCTGCTCGAGGGTGCCGGGGGGAACAACCTCAAGGACCGGTCCGCGGGGCTGGTGGTGCGCTACAACTGGATCGAGGGAGGCACGCGCATGCTGGACCTTGTGGATGCCGATGACCGGTTGACGGTCGGGGACGACCGATACCATGCCACCCATGTCTACGGGAATGTGCTGATCAAGGATGACGTATCCTCCAACCACCAGATAGTTCATTTTGGGGGCGACTCTGGGAAGAAGCAGAATTATCGGAACGGCCTACTCTACTTCTACAACAACACCGTGGTGTCCAGGAGGACGAAGAATTCCACCCTGTTCCGGCTTTCCTCCGGTGGTCAATCGGTCTACATGGCCAACAACCTGGTCTATCTGACCGCGCTGGGAAACCGGCTGGAGGTCGTGACGGGTGAGGGACCGGTCTACGGTTACCGGAACTGGTTCAAGGAAGGGTGGAAGATGAGCCGGAGCAAGTTCAATCCCTCCAGCAGCCTGACCGACACCCTTTCCGGGGAGAAGCCGGGATTCAACGATCCTGAGAATGATGACTACCGCCTGGCGGAAGGCTCGGAATGTCTCGGGAGTGGTGCCTACCTGAAGGGGGATCTAGTCCCGGATCATGCGGTCCGGTTCCATTATTTTCCCGGAGGCGATGGTGTGCCTCGCTCCCGCAACGGACAGCCCAACCACGAGCGCCCCGACATTGGGGCCTATGAGGTCGCAGCCCCACGGGACTGAAGTTGGTGCCGATTGCTGCCGATAGGCTTGTTGGAAACCCTGTGGGGTCCTGCCGATTTCCAACCTTGAAAACCGGTTTTTTGGCGATAGGCTCTCCTTCCGGTTTCGAGACAGACCATGATTGATCTCCTTTACAAGTTCAGTTGGGACACCATCAAGTTCGACTATCAGGTTCTTGCCTGCATGATCGTGGTCTGGATTGCCGTGCTCGTCTGCACCATCTCCAGCATCCTGAGTCGTCCGTTTCCCAACTGGATGCGCTTCTTCTGGATCGCGCTGATCGTTTTTGTTCCGGCGCTTGGGCTGCTTTTCTACCTCCCTTTCTCCCTGAAGGCGGAAGGAGGCCCTGAGGTGGTCTTCTCCAAGCGGATGAAGAGCTGACCGCTTTTCCCTCTCCCCGGTCAGCTTCCCCTTGAGACCGTGGCCACCACCACGGAACCGGCTCCCGATTTCTTCAGAACGGATGCGCAGGCACTGGCCGTGGCTCCGGTTGTCAGGATGTCGTCCACCAGGAGGATCCTCTTCCCCTTCACCTCGTGTGCCTGTGGACCTTTCTCAAAGGCCTGCTTCACGTTCTGCAGCCGCTGCCTTCTCGAAAGGCGCGTCCGTGTTTCCGTGGGGCGACTACGTATCAGCGCCTTGGGCAGGCAGGGGAGACCGAGTCGTTTTGAAACGGCGTGGGAAAGTCGCTGAGCCTGGTTGAACCCCCTTTCCCTCTCCTTGATGCGGTGCAGGGGAATGGGAACCACGAAATCGAAGGAGTGCTGATTCAGTCCGGAGACCAGCAGGGTTTCAAGCAGATCGACCAGGGCGGGTTCAAACCAGAGCTGGTGCTGGTACTTGTATCGATGAATCACCTCCAGGATGAGAGGGGAGGTGCGGACGGCGGAACGGGCAAGGTCGAACCTGAGGTTGAGGTCGGCGCAGTTTCCACATTGGAAATCCCCGTCCATGTCGCCGTCAAAAGGCAGCCCACACCGTCCACAGAAGGGAGGAACGACATGAAAGAGTCCGCCCCGTCCCTCCCGGCAGGCGCGACAGAGGTAGCCATCGGATTTTCCTGCGGGGTGTTCGTGACAAATCTGGCAGACGTCGGGGAAGAGAAAGGAGAGGGACAGATCAGTGATCTGCCGGATCCTCCGGATGGTCTTCTCCTGTGGCATTCTGGGTGGCGTCTCCTTTCCCCAGGTAGCGGTGAACCACCCAGAGCGAAGGTGCCAGAATGCCCAATGCCAGCCATCCGTCAATCAACTTGCGGGTGCCCCACAGCCATTCCGAAGTTCCCTCGGCAGGAAGGGTGAAGAAGCCGTAGGACTTCAGCCAGAAGATCCATCCGGCATGAATCCCCATCGAGACCCAGAGGCGTCCCGTCTTCTGGAAGGCGATGGCGAGGATGGCTCCGGCAATGGTGAGGTTGAAGAATCCGGGGACAAGCATCTCGAGGTCGACAAAGCCCTTCAGCATCCTGGGGATCAGTGCCAGTCCCGAGTACCAGTGGACCTCCGTGATGTCTGCCTTTCGAAGAAGTGGACGATGGCGTAGACCGCGCTGCTCAGGAGCGTCGCTGCCCAGATCGGTGTGGCCTTTCTCAGGGAGCTGTAGAGTCCGCCGCGAAAGGCCAGTTCCTCGATGAATCCGACGATCACCGCTGCGAGGCTGGCGTTGATGAAGTGCTTTGCGTAGCGGGACGCCTCATGGTCGAAGTGCCAGGTCCGTGCCCCGGCGGCCCAGGCGATCAGGGCGATGATGGCAAGGGAGCCGAATCCGATCAGGAAACCCAGTGCAAGCTCTCCCCTCAGCCGCGAACGATCCGCGACACCGGCTTCCTTCCAAGACTTGATTCCCGAGGACTTGAGGAACCACCAGAGCAGGGCGATGGCGATGACCATCCAGCACCGGGTGACGTAGCGTCGGAAGGGATCGTCCGCGATGTCCTCAAGGAAGCCAAGGAACCCCGAGAGCCATTGGACGAGGCCATGAAGTTGCGGGGCAATGAGGGAGCCACCAATGAAGATGGCGACGAAATAAAGGAGGATGGACCTGACGCTGGAGGAACCGGGCGCACCCATGGGTCTTAGTGATCCATGGTCACGACGAGCACCTGCTCCAGCGTGGAAAGACCCTGCCTGACCTTGTCCAGGGCGACCATTCTGAGGTTCTTCATGCCCTGATCGATGGCCACCTGGGTGATCTCCATGTTGCTCTTCCGCTGGATGATCATCTTGCGGATCTCATCGGATGCCGTCATGACCTCAATGATGGCGACACGTCCGGCATATCCAGTACCCTTGCAACGGTCACAACCCCGTCCACGATAGAGCTGCACGCCATCGAAGAAGTTTGGATCCAGGTGAAGGTCCTCGAACATCTTCGGAGGATACTCGACCTCCTCCTTGCACGAGGTGCAGATGCGACGCATCAGGCGCTGGGCGCAGGCCAGGATCAGTGATGATGAAATCAGGAAGGGTGCAATGCCCATGTCATCCAGTCGGGAGATGGAACCTGCGGCATCATTGCAGTGCATGGTGCTGAGCACCTGGTGACCCGTGAGTGCCGCCTCAACCGCGATTTCAGCGGTCTCCTTGTCGCGGATCTCTCCGATCATGCAGATGTCGGGATCCTGACGGAGAATGGAACGAAGCGCGGCGGCGAACGTGAGTCCGATTTCCTTCTTCACGGGGACCTGGTTGATGCCGGGAATCTGGAACTCCACGGGGTCCTCCACAGTCACGATGTTGTACTCCGGGTTGTTGACCTCGTTGAGGGCGGAGTAAAGCGTTGTGGTCTTTCCGGAGCCGGTGGGACCGGTCACCAGGATCAGGCCGTGAGGCGCATCCACCGCTTCCTTGAAGCGCTTGAACGTAAAGTCGTCCATGCCGAGCATCTCGATGCTGGCCGAGAGGTTCGACTTGTCGAGAACACGCAACACGCACTTCTCGCCATGCACCGTGGGCAGGAATGAAACGCGAAGGTCAATGGCGCGCCCGCCCACCCTCATGCGCATGCGTCCGTCCTGGGGAAGCCGGCGCTCTGCGATGTCCAGGCTGGACATGATCTTGATGCGGGAGGTCAAGGCCTGCTGCATGCTCTTTGGAGGCGGAGTCGCATCCATGAGTGCTCCGTCAATGCGGTAACGCAGGCGGACCATCTTCTCGAAAGGCTCGATATGGATGTCACTGGCGCGGTCCTTGATGGCCTGAACGAGGATGAGGTTGGCCATCTTGATGACCGGGGCCTCTTCGCCCGCTGCCTCAAGGGCGCCGTCTTCCATGTCGGCCAGGCTTTCATCGACCAGCTCGGCGCCTTCCGCCTCGCTCTCGAGTTCCGCCTGCTTCTGGGCGTCCTGGATGAGGTCCTCCATCGAGGCCCCTCCGGAGTCCATGTTGTTCAGCTTGTCGAGAATCGCCTTCTCCGTGGCGATCAGGGGCTGAACCTCCATGTTGGTGATCCGCTTGATGTCGTCCAACGCGAGGACGTTCAGCGGGTCGGCCATGGCCAGGAAGAGCTTGTTCTCCAGCTGGGAGACAGGGAGCACCTTGTGGTTGGTGCAGATGTCCTTGGGAATCAGGCCGGCCGTCTCCAGGCTGATGCCCATCTTGGAGACGTTGACGGGTGGGACCTTGAGGACCCTGCCCATGGACATCGCCATGTCCGCGTCACTGACGTAGGACTTGTCGATGAGCAGCTTGAGGAGACGGGTTCCCTCCTTCTTCTGCATCTCCAGTAGTTCGGCGACCTGCTCGGTGGTCAGCAGGCCATCCTCCACGAGGGCATCGGCAATTCTTTCTCCGAAGGATTTAGGCATGGATCAGGGCAGTTTAACGGAAGATTCCGCTGATCAGTTTCATCAGCTCATCCGGTGGAGCGAGATAGTAGAGGATTCGGGTGCCGGCGACCTGCTCCAGTTCGGCATGGGCCTGCTGGTTGTAGGGGTTGAGGGTGGCGCACATGATCGCCTTGCTCATCTTGTCGAAGGGGAGCACGCACCAGTTCTTGCAGGTGGCGGCCGGGAACTGTTTCGCGAGATCGAGATCGATGTCGTATTTCGCCAACGGAAAGTAACCGAGCTTCGTCTTCTCGGTCAGGATCTTGAGCGATTCCTCGGCCTTGACCAGTCCGCGCTCGGCGAGGCACTGGATGAAGGGCGGGATCACCTGCCCGGGAGGAAAGGAGCCCGGATCAGGCCACGT